>CBFHBI010000590.1:0-2948 GCA_965653755.1 uncultured Blastocatellia bacterium | reverse complement strand
ATCGATCAGCCCGCTTGCGCCCTCGTCATTACAACGTCCGAGCCAAAATATAATTCGCGATAAACGCGAGCAGGCCCTTTCGAAACGAATTAGTGTCACTCGCAAATCAATACACCATCATCACAAACTAGGACACGCGACGTGCCGAGCTTCGCTCATGAAACGGTCATCGCCAGAGTCAGCGGATTCATCTTGAAAAAAATTCTTGTCAGGCGTGACGTTTTAGACATCTAACTAATACTTTTTCGTTATACTCCGCGGAATTTATTTGTCGCGCCGTCTTAAAAGACCGATCCAAGTTGTTCAATTTAAGGAGGGACCCGATGAAACACGCCCTATTCACCACCGCGGCGATCTTAGCCCTGCTCGCTAGCGCCATCTACGCGTTTGCCGATATCGCGCGACCCAAACCTTCACCGAAGAATCTGCTTTACAGTGGTCTAACTATCACAACGGATGCGAAAGCGACTGAGGCGCGACTGGTCATCTCGGAAGAGACTTTTAAAATCATGCAGCAGAATGCCGGCCAGAACGTCGGCGAGGCCTCGCTGTCAGACAAAATCATCCACAGCTCGACGCGGACGATGATCGCCGGCGTGTTCATGTTTCTGGCTGTTTCGTTCGCCGGAGTTTGGTTTGCTCGATCGGGTCAGAAACGCAATACGAAAGCGATCGCTGCAGTGATTCTCGTCGCGATTGTGTTTGGCGTGGGCACAATTCTGGTGCGCGCTAATGCCGGACCGCCGGGAATCATTCGCTGGGCCAACCTGCCGCAGAATCTAAAGGACGGAAAAGAGACGCGCGGTGGCGTGAACATTGAACTCGTGCCGGGCGACGACAATATGAAATTGATCATTCCAGTGCGGAAGTAGCGTAAGCCAGGCGAAGATTAGATCGTCACGACTTAGCCTTCATTGATTGATAAAGGAGCGAGCAGGATGCTCGCGAATCCCGACAGGTCGGGACAGGGATGCCTGCGCTCCATCGTGGAACGAGTCGATAACATTTCCGTAGCGCCATGGGCTGACCGCAACCGGCGGACGCAAGCGTCGGTGTCGATGATTGTGTTCGCAGCCATCATCATCGCCAGTGCTTTGATTTCTGCAGCGCTGGCGAGTTGGCTACCGCTGCAGATGTCGATTGCGTCGGTCTTTCTCTTCGCCGGTCCGCACAATTGGTTTGAAGCCCGTTACTTCCTCATGCGTCTGCCTGTGCGATTCGGTCGCTCGCGCAATTTCTTTATGGTGGCGTTCGCGGGGATCGGGTTGCTCACGCTTACCTACGTCTCTCTGCCGGCGTTGTATTACTCGACGGTTTGGTCCGGCGCGAATTGGATCAATGTCATCGCGATTTGGAACACGGCGATGATTTTGTGGGTTGCGACGCTGGTTTTGATGCGCGGCAAACAGAAAGGCAATCGCGATTGGTTTTGGGTGTTGCCATTCGCCTTTTTGTTATGCAGTCTCAACTGGTTTTCGCCCGAGATGTTCAGCCTCGCGATCGTTTACACGCATCCGCTGGTCGCTCTTTGGTTTTTCGATCGACATCTACGGCGCACAAAACCGGAATGGCTGGGAATTTATCGCCGCTCTTTGATGTTTTTGCCGCTGTTGATTGTGGCCATGCTTTGGCAACTGTCGCGCACGACATCGCTGAATGACGGCAACGGATTGTTCTGGCGCATCACGCAACACGCCGGGGCTACGCTCTTGCCGAATGTTTCGAGCCACATGCTGGTCTCGATGCACGTGTTTCTGGAAATGCTTCACTATGGTGTTTGGATTTTCGCCCTGCCGCTAATCGGCGCGACCGGCGCGATCTGGAGTTTGAAATCAATTCCGATTGCGCGGCACTCGCGAGGATTTCCGACTCTCGTGGCGGCGTTCCTAATCTGCGGACTGTTTCTCGTGGCGCTGTTTTGGTTTGGATTTTCGGCAAACTATGCGATGACCCGCGACATTTACTTCACCGTTGCCATGGCCCACGTGCTGGCCGAAGCGCCATTCTTGCTGAGAATGATTTAGTGAATAACTTTCCGCGACTTAAGAAAGCGCGTAAGATTAACCGTCATGCAAAGCATTCGAGCCATCGTCACAGAGGGAAGGATTGAGCCATTAGAAACTTTCTCGCTGCCGGACGGAACCGAAGTAATCGTAACCGTCGCGGCAAATGGCGATAACTTCTGGCTAAACGCTTCTGCGTCCGTCCTTGACGAGATTTGGGGCAATTCTGAGGACGACATCTATAGCGAGCTACTCAAGAGGTAGTGTCGTTCTGGTTCGATTTCCCTTCTCAGACCTAACCAGCGCAAAGGTGCGTCCTGCCGTAGTAGTCAGCGCTCCTCATCAATCATCTGACGTCTTCATCGTTCCGCTCACAAGCAAACTCTCAGGCTTACAACCAGGCGAGTTCAACATGCAAGATTGGCAGGCCGCCGGTCTTAACGTGCCGACTTCTATCAAGCGAGGCATCTTCACCATTCAGGAAAACCTAATCATCAAAAGAGTTGGGGGCGATCTCTCGAGTGTATACTGATGAGTTGGAGAAGTCGTTACGAGCCTGGCTTCAAATCTAGCCCATGTCTCCTTTTGAACTTTGGCATTTTCTCGTAATCGGTTATCTGTTCACGATCCTCATTGAGACGCCGATTCTTCTGCTCGGCCTTTCCCGGCGTCATTCATTCAAACAAAAATTATTCGCGGGCGTTTGGCTCAGCGCCTGCACTTATCCACTGGTCGTACTCGTCCTGCCGCTGTTGCTGCATGACTTTTCGCGCACCGTCTATCTGTCGATAGCTGAAACGTTCGCGCCCGCGGCTGAGTGCGTTTTATTTTGGAGTGCTTACGGCACAGCGAAAGAATTAGGCAAGCGATCGATGTGGCAGGATTTGGCGACGATCGTGATCGCTAATCTGGCATCGTTTCTCGGCGGAGAATTACTTAATCATT
>CBFHBI010000589.1:0-2957 GCA_965653755.1 uncultured Blastocatellia bacterium | reverse complement strand
CTTTACGACAATCTCACGCCAGCCCCAGTTGTGCGCCACGATTCGGCCATTCGCCTCGGCGACGTCTTTAACCTGCGACGACATGTTTGGAAGTACGCGTTTGCGATGTTGCTTTTGCTGCTCTTGCTCACCGCGGCGCTGCTGGTGAAAAAAGAGCGTTCCCAACTCCTGGTAACCGCACCGAAACCACAGCGCGCCGTGCCGCGGCCCAGCGCAAGTCAAAGTCCATGAATGATGAGTCATTCGAATAGCTCGCCTCCGCGCGCGCATAGCGAAACCTCTCCGGCCTTGCCCTTGCACGAAGGCTTGACCACGAGCGTCATGCTTGTTTCGGGAACGTCGCTGGATTCATCGCCGGTTATTTCGGTCAACGGCGATATCTTGACTGTTGAATTGATGTTGGACCAGCCGTTCGCGGAGTTCTATGAAGTGAATGTTTACGCCATGTCAGGCGAGTCTGTGTTCACTGCCACTGAGTTGAAACGCAACGACAGTGAAACTCTAGGCTTCGACGTGCCTACCAGCGCGCTCACCACCGGCGATTTCAAAATTGAATTGCTTAGGACCAGTAGCCAGTCTAAAGAATCCGCGGGAACTTACTACTTGCGCGTGCGATAAGAAAAGGCGGTTGAGGATTGAGCGAGGACTATTTAACGCGACTCTTGCGACGCCGCAAAAAATCGATCAAGACAAACTGCGATAGGTTGTTCGGATTTGCGAAGTACGCTTTACCGTTGGTCATCGCCGTCATCTGTTTCACAAACTCGACGAGATAGTAATCGCTGGCCAACATGAACGTATTGATCATGATGCCGCCTTTGCGACAGGCCTGCACTTCGCGGAACGTCGCTTCCATCACCCAAGGATCGCCGCCCATCGAATTTTTATAGAGCTGCCGGTCAGAACCGCCTGCGGTAGCGGGCGGGCCATAACGTCTGCCAGCAAAACCAGCCGCGACCGCTCCTTCAATGAAGCACGCCGTCGGTTTTCCGTCCGTCACCATCACGATCTGTTTCATGTCCTTGCGCTGCGCTTGCAGAATGCGGCGCGCGAGGCGCAAACCTTCGGCCGTGTTTGTGTGATATGGACCAACCTGGGTCGTCGCCAGTTTCGCCAGCGGCAACTCTTCCGCCGAATCGTGAAACAGAACGATCTTCAGCGAATCGCCGGGATACTGTGTGCGAATCAAATGAGCCAGCGCCAGCGCAACTTTCTTCGCCGGCGTGAAGCGATCCTCGCCGTAAAGAATCATCGAGTGTGAACAATCGAGCATGACCACCGTCGCGCACGACGATTGATAGTCGCATTGATGCACATGCAGGTCTTTGTATTCGAGATTCAGTGGCACCGACAAGCCTTCGCGTTGAATCGCCGACAACAAAGTCGTGTTCACGTCGAGATTGATCGTGTCGCCAACCTCGTAAGGCTTGCTTGCCGCCTCGGCTTCAATTCCGGTCGCCAGATGCGAGGTGTCGTGACGGCCCATCGAACTTTTGCCGAGGCTCCCGAGCAGATTTCGCAAAGTCTTGTAACCAAGAAAATCCAAACCCTTCTCCGTCACCTCGAATTTCACGTTGCGCGGCAAAGGCTCTTCGATGCGCCCTTCGCCCTCGCCCATCATTTCGCGCCGCTGCTCACGTGTCAGCGGCTCTTCATGCAGCTTCAGATAACCTTCCTCGACCAATCGCTCGATCAGTTGATTCAGAATTTCCTGAAGCTGCGACCCTTCGTACTTGCCTTCGTTCTCATCAAGCATCTGCTGAATCTGATGCTGACTCAGATGTCCCTGGTCCATCAACGCTTCGAGCAACGCCCGCCGCAATGCGTCGAGTGAAGTGTCCTGCGGCGCCTGCTGACGGGTCCAGTAATAATCATCGTCGTAACCCGAATACAGCAGCGAATCAGACAAACCTTCCATCAGGTCGCCGAGATTGATCCCGTAAACATCGAGGCCGTTGAATTTTGAATAGCGAGTGAAACGCACTTGCGAATGTAATAGCGCTTTGTCGAAAAGTTATTTACCAGGAGAGTATTTCAATTCGGGTCCCTTCAGTTCATTAAGCACGCCGTTTAGCCACTCCACCTTTGCCTGATACTTGCGCATGTCTTCCGGGCTGTACGCGAGGGCCAACAGCGTGCGGCAAGCGTACGCGATGTCTTCTGGTGAAAGCTTCTCAGAATTGTGATCAATTAAGAATGCGACATCTGCCTCATCAAGCTTCCGCTTTGGCAATTCGTGCCGTTCCGCGGCCGCCCACAACTTCAAAAAGATCATATTTCGCAGACTTGCGACCTTAATCGATTCGCCTTCGAACATCTCGTCGATCGCTTCCAGTACCGCCTGCCGTTTGGATCGAAGGTTTGCCGGAATAATGTCGAAGCGTGTTTCGCCCACCTGAAAAATTTGGACGACTGCTGTGCCGCGTTGTTCGTGTCCCTTCAGTAGTTCCTGGACAGCAGGAAGATCTTCGGGCAGCACTAAGACATCCACGTCTTGTGTGACTCGTGGTATCGCATGATGCGCCAGCGCCAGTCCGCCGACCAGGCAGTATCGGATGCCGGTTTCGTTGAAGCGGTGCAGCACATCTTTGATGGTTTCGCGCTCCATGAATTTTCTCCCGGCAAAAAGTTGTGGGTACTCCTCCGAAAGCGTAATCGCGGTGTCGAGTCCGGTTAGACCCGGCATCAGATACTCTTCGCGCGCTGCACTGCTCATTAAATCCTCGCTCTAACTATACCGCCCAGTCTCAGTTAAGTCATCGTAGATCATCCCGCGTCGATCCTTCTTTGCTTTGGTGACCGCCGTGTAGCCACCTTCTTCGTTGCGGCTGATCTTGTTTTCAGCACAGAGACCTTCGAGCACGAACTCACAAGCGGCAACTGTCTGCGCGCCATCCGATGCGTTGAAGTCGAATGGGATTAATGCTGTCTCGATCAATTCCGGCACTGATTCGAGC
>CBFHBI010000588.1:0-2957 GCA_965653755.1 uncultured Blastocatellia bacterium | reverse complement strand
AGAGTCTAACGCTAACAAAACAAACGAAAATCGATCAGTGCGAACGGTCAGAGTAATTAGCAAACCGCCTGAAAGAAGCTGTCAGTCGCAATTGACGAAATCTAAGCTGCGACGGTCTGTTGAACCGTTGTCCAAGAAAGTCCTGGGCGGGCGACTTCGTCAGCTCAAACATACATATATAAAGGATAGGCCGTTCAGTGAGAGCATCCGCAACGGTCTGTTGAAACCGTTGTAGCAAAATGGGTTTTTGGCGGCGGTTGGAAAACCGGCGCACAGTATTTGCCAGTCTATTTGACGAAAGCCGAGCTGCGACGATTGTTTGAAGTGTTGTTAGGAAATAGGCCGGGTCTTTTGTATCAGACTTTTGTCAAAGAGAATCCTTTGGGATTTGGCCTGGCATTCCAAGGAGGAGATGCCAGGCCGACTCTTCAGTCGCCAGCTTGAGCAGGCTCCGTGATTGCGATCGTTTTCAGCCAGGATTGTGCGAGTTGCTGGCTTTCCTGCTTGGAGTAGATGAATTCATGACCGGTCGTGCGCCCGGGATAAAACCACTTCACGAGAGCTGCGGGCCTCCCATCGGCCGGGTCTGCGAGCGTGATTACGGTATTTCCATTCGAAGTCATGCGTTCGGCGGAAACGGTCTCGAGAGTTGCATAAAGGCGAGTTCCGTCAACATTGAAAACTCTAATTAGATTCATGTTATTTGAATCTGCGAGTTTGAATAAATAAGTTCCCGCCGGCAGGACCTGACCGGGAATCTCGACCGGCGCACTGAACGTGATTTTTGTTGACTGGTTCATCTCATCGGCGCGAGCCGTGCCTTCAGAGAACAGTGTCGATGCAATTACGAGGCCGGCAAGAACAAAGAATTTGTTGAGTCTCATTCCTTTATCCATTCCTTTTTTGAGATTTAATGCACGAACCTAAGAACTTGGCGTTCACGACAGGCTTCGCGACTTTAGACATGCGCGCAACATTGCAGATCGGTTGTTCCGATCCGAACACGAACTGTTCCGACCGCGCGGTGGAGGTGGGTTTTGATTGCGCTTATTTTCAGTCCGGTAGCCGCTGCAATCTCCGATAGGTCCATGTCTCGACCAAAACGCAGGTAAAAGATGTGCCTTTGCCGTTCGGAGAGGCCACCGACGATATTCCAGACTCGGCCCAATAACTCATGGGTGAGCAGATTGCCTTCTGGCGATTGCTGAGGTCCTTCGAGTCTGTTCTCTACGGCTTTCACATCGACCGCTGAAGTATTGACGCGTTGCCAGAATTTGAAGCGACGTGATCGTACTGAGCCGCGAATCAAGTTAATCGCTATCGCGGTCAGCCAGGTACGCACGCTGCACTCTCCTCGATAAAGAGAGCGAGAGTTGAACGCTCGGAGAAAACAGTCTTGCGTGACCGTTTCGGCCAAATCCCTATCTTTCAAAGCCGAGAGTGCGTACCGCAGAATGTAGGGTCGATACTTTCGGACAAGAGTCTCAACGTCATCGAGCTCCGACGCTGCTGAGCACTGACTTGAGCCGTTGCCTGAATCGCCTCCGGATAAGTTGGGCGCCACAAATTGGGTTTCGTCAGCAGTTTGGGTCATTTTGTTGATCCTTCCGTTTGTTTTCCGTCACTCCATTCTGATGCACGACGAAGTGCAGATTCTGTCGTGAAATGTCGTGTGGAAACCGAATTGGTGTGGCCCTTTCAGAGAAAACTACTGGCAATTCCTTTGGTTAATCGAAGGACGCCACGCAGCAGCAGGAATTTCACTGGAAGAGACGGGCGAGTAGACAATTCCGGCGAAGTCGCCGCCTTCTGCACGATGAATGTCGGGAAGTGTCGAGGCTGCCTTACAAACAGAAACTTCTGTCGCGAAGACTCATTCCACTAAGGCAGCAACAGTCAAAGAAAAAGCGGTGCCTGAGGTTTTGAGGAAGAGGAAATGGACTCGGACCCTTTTTAGATCTCCCAGGAGAACAACGATATGAACTTGCTGCAAGCCAAAACGGAAATAGCCAAAAGTAGGAATTCGCGCGTCATTCTCTTGATGGCAGCAGCCACCGCGCTCGCAGCTATGGCAATCGCTGGCGTGACAGGCTGCAGCAGAAACGAAGCCAAGACGACCGCTCCATCCCCCAAACCCATTCCCGTTTCTGTAGTCAAAGTTCGCCAAAGCAACGTGCCTCTCGCCGGAAATTGGGTGGGTACTCTCGATGGATTTGTCGACGCGCAGATTCAACCTCAGGTCAGCGGATATCTAATCCGCCAGAACTACCGGGAAGGTTCTGTGGTCGCCAAGGATCAGCTTTTGTTTCAGATCGACCCGCGTCCCTTTCAGGCGGCAGTCGATCAGGCAGAAGCACAGGTTGCACAAGCGAAGGGACAGCTTGCCCAAGCGCTAGCTCAGCAGGGTCTCACTCAGATTAATCTGAAGCGCGACACGCCGATGGCGCAGGCTCGGGCGATTGCGCAAAGCCAGCTTGATACCGACAAGCAGACAGCCCTGCAAGCCGATGCCACCGTCGCAGCCGATGAAGCCGCAATTAAAGCAGCAGAAGCCGCGCTTGAAACAGCGAAGCTAAACCTTGGATTCACCGAGGTCCGATCACCCATTAGTGGGATCGCGGGTCAGGCTGCCTTGCAGATAGGCAACCTTGTGAATCCGGCCTCGGTCCTCACGTGGGTTTCACAAGTTGCTCCCATTAAGGTCTACTTCTCCATCAGTGATTCCGAATACTTGGCCCTTAGCGACCGCGCCCACCAAGCAGATGGCCACCTGCTGATCGGATCCAATCTTCCACTGACGCTGACGCTCGCTGACGGCACGACCTGGCCCTATAAGGGCCACATAGTATGGGTCGACCGCGCGATGAACCAGCAATCGGGGGCTATTCGCCTGGCGGCTGCGTTTCCGAATCCGGGAAACGTGTTACGGCCGAATCAGTTCGGGCGAGTCACCGCCG
>CBFHBI010000587.1:0-2963 GCA_965653755.1 uncultured Blastocatellia bacterium | reverse complement strand
GCGCGTCTGGCTGAATGAGAAACCGCTCTGCGAGCATGAAGGCGGATTCACGCCATTCAACTTTGAAATCACTAATCTGGTTCGCGATAAAGACAACTCGCTTGTCGTTAAAGTGGACAACAAGCGTCGACGTGACGCCGTGCCGACCTTAATCACCGATTGGTGGAATTATGGTGGACTCACTCGGGAAGTAAGATTGATCGAAACGCCTGAGACTTTCGTGCAGGACTATTTTATTCAACTGCAGAAAGGCTCGCGCGATCGAATTGCCGGTTGGGTAAAGCTGTGCGGCAACAAACTCAATCAAAGGATCACCGTGCGGATTCCAGAAGCCGGCGTCAGTAAATCATTTAATACCGACGCGACCGGACGAGCGGAAATAAACCTGAGCGCCAACCTCACGCTCTGGTCGACTGACAATCCCAAACTGTATGAAGTAGTCGTAGAAACCGATACCGATCATGTCGCGGATCAAATCGGCTTTCGCACAATCGAGACCAGAGGTACAGAAATTCTCCTGAATGGTCGCCCAATTTTTCTCCGCGGTGTGTGCATACACGAGGAGGCGCCGTTTCGCGGCGGCCGCGCCTACAGTCGTGAGGACGCGCGCACCCTGCTGGGTTGGGCCAAAGAATTAGGCGCGAATTTCGTACGCCTGGCCCATTATCCACACAACGAGTTCATGCTCAGAGAGGCCGAGCGCATGGGCATCATGGCCTGGGCTGAGAGTCCCGTCTATTGGACGATACAGTGGGAGAACGCAACTACGCTGGACAATGCCCGGAATCAGTTGGCCGAGATGATCACTCGTGACCACAACCGGGCGGCCGTTATCATCTGGTCGATGGCGAACGAGACACCAGTCGGCGAGGCGCGGCTGACGTTCTTGCGCAAACTGATCGATCAAGCGAGAAGCTTAGATCCGACACGCTTGATTTCCGCGGCGATGGAGCGTCACTACCTGGAGGGCACCACGACCCAAATGATTGACGATCCGCTAGGCGAATACGTCGATGTGTTCGGTTGCAACGAGTATGTTGGCTGGTACGACGGCTTGCCCGACAAGATCGATCGGGTTGAATGGAAAATGAAATATCAAAAGCCGCTCATCATGACTGAGTTCGGCGCCGAGGCGCCTTACGGCAATCATGGTGATGCCCTGACCCGCTGGACCGAAGAATACCAGGAGAACGTTTACCAGCATCAGGTGAACATGTTGAAGCGAATTCCTTTTTTGCGCGGGACCTGTCCATGGATTCTGATGGATTTTCTCTCGCCGCGCCGCCCATTGCCAGGCATTCAGGACTTTTACAATCGCAAGGGATTGATCTCTGACCAGGGGCAGAAGAAGAAAGCCTTTTATGTAATGCAGAACTACTATCGCGAACTCGGGGCAGTAGCCCGACCGTGAGGGAGGGCGTAGCCGGAATAGCGCCCTCCCTTACGGTCGGGCTACTGCCCCGCTGAGCAAAACGATCGGAGGACTAAACGCTCTACCAACGTTATTGTCAATTGCGCGGATGAAGACCAAATAATTCATTCCAGTTCTCGATATCGGACGACAACCGCTCTGGCCACGCTTCTGGGAAACCTTCGAGAGATTACTTTGAAATGAAAATAACGAAACCTCAAGCGCGCTTATCATTGTTCCTGGCGTCGTTTCTTTGGGCGGCGTTCATCTCCACATCCAGTTCATTTTCACAAAGCCCGTCGCCCTTGATTCAGGGCGTCATGAATCGCAAGACGATCTCGCTTGACGGCGAATGGCATTACATCGTCGATCCGCACGAAGAGGGCGTCGCGCGCCGCTATTACCTGAATGGTAAACCATACGGCAGCAGAGATTTCGTCGAATACGATTTCAATACTGCGCCGACGTTGCGCGTGCCGGGCGATTGGAACTTCCAGCGGCCGGAGTTGGAGTATTACGAAGGCACGGTCTGGTATCAGCGATCTTTTGACTATCACCCGCAGCCGAACCAGCGTGCGTTTCTTTACTTCGGGGCCGCAAATTATCGCGCACGCGTCTGGCTGAACGAGAAACCGCTCTGCGAGCATGAAGGTGGCTTCACACCCTTCAATTGCGAAGCGACTGGCGTGTTGCAGGATGGAGCAAACGTGGTAATCGTTTCCGTGAACGACACTCGTCACGCCGACGACATCCCTTCTGTCAGGCCCGACTGGTTCAATTACGGCGGCCTGACTCGCGATGTGATGCTGGTGGAACTGCCGCATGAATTCATTCAGCAGTACTCGGTCCAATTGGATCGCGGAAGATCAAATCAGATTAGCGGATGGGTTCGTACAAGTGCGGAATCACAGTCATCGCAAAAGGCTACGATTCGGATTACTGAATTAAGGCTATCGACTGAAGCCAACGCCGACAAAGACGGCCTGCTACGGTTCTCGGTCGATGCGCCGAATCTCCAACTCTGGTCGCCAGAGACGCCGAAACTCTATCGCGTAGAAATTGCCACGGCCAGCTACGAAATCACTGAAGAGATTGGCTTCCGCACGATCGAAACACGCGGAACAGATATACTGCTCAACGGGCGTTCGATATTTTTGCGCGGCATCGACATGCACGAAGAACCGGTCGGCCGTCCCGGCCGCGCGCATGGCGCAGACGACGCGCGCACGCTGCTCGGGTTGGCGAAAGAACTTGGCTGCAACTTTGTAAGACTAGCTCATTATCCGCACGACGAAACTATGGTGCGCACTGCTGATCGTCTGGGGGTGATGGTTTGGTCGGAAGTTCCGGTTTACCAGGGGGTTGATTTCAAGAACCCGCAGACGCTCGCTAAGGCGCAGCAGCAACTGACCGAAGAGATCACGCGAGATCGAAACCGCGCGGCAATCATTCTTTGGTCGGTGAGTAACGAAACGCCAAAATCACCCGAGCGCAATTCCTTTCTTCAGCAGCTCATCAAGACGGCGCGCGATTTGGATCCGACGCGTTTGAT
>CBFHBI010000586.1:0-2970 GCA_965653755.1 uncultured Blastocatellia bacterium | reverse complement strand
AGTTGGTCGCCCGGCGCCAACGCTTACAGCGCGATGGGTCACGGGCCCGCCGGATATTATTTCAATCCCAGCGCTTTTGTGCGGCCGGTGGTCCTGACCGGCCAAGTCATCCCAAGTTCAAATGGAACTGCCACGGCGGCCGCGACGGGAACCGACTTCGGCAATGTCGGCCGCAATGTCCTGCGTGGGCCACGGCAAACCAACGTCGATTTCTCGATCATCAAGCGATTTCCATTGGGCGAAGCAAAATCGATCGAGCTGCGCGCGGAGTTCTTCAATCTCTTGAATCATGTGAATTTCGCAAACCCGATCAGTAACTTCAGCTCGGCGCCGGCAAGTTCGATCAACTCGACCGGTTTACTCGTTGGCGATGCAGGAGACTTCGGTCGCATTGTCGCAGCCAGCAACAATCCACGAATTGTTCAGTTGGCCGCGAAGTTTAACTTCTGACTAACACACTAATAAACGAGGAGTTCGCGATGAAGAAGGTCAATTTTCCCCGTACCATTCGCATTGGCATTCTGATTTATGAAGGATTCGAGCCCATCGATGTCTGGGGTTTTACCGAAGCCTTCGCCATCTCACGGTTTATCGGGACGGATTATCAGAGCCCGCCGCCGTTCCCGTTCGAAACACTTTTGATTTCAAACGAACTCAGGCCGCCGCGCCGGCCTCACGCGGTGCCGGCTCCGGTCGCCTGTCAGAACGGGCCGCGAGTCGCGCCCGACATGTTTCGCGACGATGCCCTCAAAGAAGATTTCGATCTGTTTATGATTCCGGGCGGGATGACGGCGCCGTTGCTCGATACGAAAGCAACCCCGACAGCGGTTAAAGAATTAGTTGACTGGGTGAAGAGGATGGACCAACGTTGTCAACTGACCACCTCAGTTTGCACCGGCGCGGCGGTGTTGGCGTACGCCGGCGTGCTCGACGGCAAACCGGCAGCGACCAACCATGCCGCGTTCGCTTGGGTCACTTCATTCGGGCCGAGGGTTTTATGGGACAACGTCTCGCGCTGGGTCGATGCCGGCAAATACGTGACCTCGGCCGGCGTCTCCGCCGGCACCGACATGGCCTTTCATCTGGTTGACCGGCTTGCGGGACGCGCGGTGGCGGAAGCGGCAGCCAAGCAAGCGGAATACGATTGGCATCGCGATCCGCAGCAACCGATCTTTTATCCGGAACAGGCGACCGTCCCGACATCGTTGACAAACTAGTCAGCAGGTAACTCGATCCACCGCACCAGCAGCATGTCTCCGCCGCCAGAACTCGCTTTGTGGCCAACGTTGCTCTTGCTGGTAGTACTTGAGCCGGCTGTTCGCGTAGCTGCGGAACTCCTCTGAAATGTAGCGGGCATATTTTTTTAGCCCCGACGAATCACTGCGCACCAAGAGATCCAGAATTGCGTACGAAGCAAATATTCCGGAGCGCAACGCTTTGACGATGCCTTGCGAAGACAGCGGATCGAATCGCGAAGCCGAATCGCCGACTGCCAACCAATCCTGACCGCCAACGGGATCGAGCCGATGAGACGAGGCGGAGCGCACTGAGAAATCCGTCACCGTCTTCGCGTGTTGCAACAGCCGATTGATAATTCGCGTCTGGCTGAGTGATAGCCGCCACTCCTGCTTCGTGTGCAGACGCGCTTGCCGCGCCAGGTCGCGGTCAGTCATGCATGCGACCACGCGTCGCTGCCCGGGAAGTCCCGCCGTGTACCACCAACCATTGTCGAATGGATCTACCAACGTGCGCGCATCGCCATTGCAGTCGGTAAAGAAACCGGCGATGCCGACCAGGCAATCGGTCTCGGCAAAGCGCGCTCCAAACCGGCGCGCCAATGCCGCAGTGCCCGTGGCGTCAACCAGAAAACGCGCGGTGACTACATCGCCGGACGAAAGTCTCAGACGCCAACGATCCTTTACGCGCTCGACGTCGCGAACCAACGTATTGAGTGCGAGCGTCGCGCCGCGGTTGCCAGCCTCCCGCGCGAGATTGCGATCGAATGAGGCGCGATCGATGTGCCAACCAATATTCGCGGGCATGAAAAAGAAATCGTTCGGTTGGAGTTCAGGGCGACCCCACGCGGCGGCCGTGCCGTGCGTTTGGTCGTGATGCTGGCGCTCGAAGGAAGGCCAGACTTTGAGATGTTCAAGCAGAGTGCGCGTCGGCGGTGGCAAAGTCTCGCCGAGGCGCGGTTCTTCGTATCGCGATGCTTCGATAACGATGACAGATAGCGCGCTGGTCTGATTCAGTAACGAGATGGCGGTGGCCGCACCAGCAGGGCCACCACCAACGATTGCGACGTCGCAGGAATGATCCTCCATCTGCGTCGCTCACTACTGACTGCCGGCTTTCACCGCGTAGAAAGACGCCACCACGCCGGCGGGATGGACCGTGCCGTCGTCGCCTGAATGCGGCACGGTGCGCACGACTGAACCGACAATCGCCGTGCGTTGCAACGTGTCATTGCTGTTAGGCCAAACAGGGACCAGCCAACCAATGTAGTCATAAATCCATTCCTCAGCGCCGACGATGCCGACTCCCTGAAATCGAACTTGGGCGGGCGAGCCGTAGCCGATCGAGCCGTGAAGATTCAATAACCAATTACCCTTGCCTGGACCGAGGCTGCCGCCGATGGTGCCGCCGAGCGTGGCCGGCGCCGGCGCGGTGATCTTCAAGGTGCCGTCGCCGAACAGCAGTTGGTTCACATCTGAATCTTTGCTCAGGTCCGGATCGTTAGAGAAGCTTCGGTACGTCCAAGTGCCCACAAACGGATTGTCGCTCATAGCTCTCCTCGTTTCTTTGTTCTAGCTGCTGCTCTTAGTTCGTTCCACACTGATGTATGGCATGACCGAATTATCGCCTGGCGTTCCCTGGTCGCTGGGCTTGATGTCGCCCTGGGGATTCCGTTTGACGATCGGTAGCTTCCACCACTCAGTCACCATTTTCAGATCGCCGGCGTTTGTTTGC
>CBFHBI010000585.1:0-2971 GCA_965653755.1 uncultured Blastocatellia bacterium | reverse complement strand
CTTTCGATGCAGGTAATCGCGGTTCATTGCGAGTTCGCCAAGATCGTGGGCCAGCGCGGCTATGCGCAGCGAAAACCTGTCCCGCGGCCCGAGCCGAAACGACTTCGCAATTCGATCGGCGATGGCCGCAATCCTAAAACCGTGCGGGTTCGGATAGTCCTCGAATCCGTCCGCGCGGCCGGCGAGACTGCCGAACACTTCGATCAATGCTGATTGTTCAATCGGTTCTGCTAACGGCATAAATCTCAGAGTTACCTGGGTGTCAGATTTGATAGCAGCGCGCGGGCCGACTGGTTGGTCGGATCAAGAGACAACGCGCGCGTCGCTTCGTTCTCGGCGCGCTTTCGCAATCCGATTTGTTGATAGAACTCGGCCAGCATCACGCGGAAGGCGGCGTTGTTCGGTTCAATCTTCAGCGCCGCCTGCAATTCATTTTCAGCCGTGCGTTTCGCGCCGGGACTGCGCATCAGCGCTAGTCCATAATATGCGCGGTACCGCGCCACGCGCGGCTCCAGCATAGCCGCCTCAGCCAGATAACGGATAGCGTCTTCGTGCTGATTTCGCTCCAGCGCGTCTTGGCCATGTCGAAAAGAAGTTTCCGCGCGATCGCGATCCGAATTTTTATGGGGCTCAGGCGGCGCCGATCGCGATTCGTCGGGCGGAGGCTTGGGCGCGCGCTTGGAAGTCAGCGATTTATCATAATCGCTCCGCCGCTTCTCGTCGTTTAGAGTTTCATAGGCGCGGCCGATGCGCGCGAACGCAGATTCAACCCGGGCGCGCAAATCGCTTTGATGAAATCGATCGGGATGAAAGCGGCGCGCCAAGTCATGATAGGCGTTCTTGATCTGGTTGGCGTCGGCGGCTCGCCCCACGTCGAGAACGTCATAATGGGTCTTGGCTGCATACAGCCTGGTAAACAGCGCGTTGATCTCGGCGTTCGCATCGGGCGAAGTAGTTTTCTCCGCCGGCACCACGGCTGCCATCTTCGGAGCAGCCTTAACGGTGTCGCTCAGGACATTTCGATAGTCACTCGGCCGCAAAAAGCCGGCGACGCAAAGCGCGTAAATGGCGCGCAGCGAATCGTTTTCGCTGAGACTCTTGGTCGCGAGGTCGCGCGAGCTGACTTCATGTCCGGCATGAACGACGCGAGAGAAAATGAATGCCTCGGTCCTGGTTAGACTATTTGTGTCGCCCATCTTCATGACCGCATAGTTCGCCGCGCCGACGCCAACTCGGGCTTGGATAAACTCTAGAGGAAGATGTCGCGCGCTCTCCAACAGCAGACGCTCGACGTCGATCGAGACGCGGAGATCGTTGCCGACCCGCACGCGTCGATCGAATGACCAATGGCCGTCGGTCCAGAGCAGCGCCACCCGCAGGACGTCGGAGGCTTGCGCCGCTCGTATCTCTTGTAATCGCTCGGCCGAGATCACACCTTGCTCCACGAGGGCCGCGCCCAACTCGTCATCCGAGAGCAGGGAAGGAAATTCGTCGATTTCAAATTGGTTTTCCGCCTGCCGCTTGATTATTTGCCGAAGCCGATGCGCGCGCAGATTCGAGGTGGCAAACAAGAACGCGCCTTTTTCAAAGTACACCACGATGTTGGCCGGCCCGTTTGATAACCGTAAAGCGCCCGACAAATCGGCATCGATAACTTCGCGAATGAGTTCGGCGAGAGGACGTTCCGAGAGTTGTCCTTCGGTCTGGCGATCGCTTTTGCTCACGTCATTCGCATGATAACGCAGGCGAATAGTAATCGCGAAAAGATGAGAAGGTTCTTATTCAGCCGCTCGGCCATCGCCGGTAGAATGCGCTTGACTTTACTGGTGCCTGCCTCGTAAAAGACCAACTCTATGAAAACACAACGTGTGAGTTTGATTCTTGCTTCGCTGGGGCTGATGGTATGCGCGGTCGCAGCGCAAGTGGCTCCACAGCAAGGCAATAAGTACCCAGTCGGCACAAGTTTCAAAGGGACATGCCGGCCGCCGGCTACTCCACCGTCGCTGATGGATGAGAAGGGCAATCCGAAAGGAATCGACCAGAAATATCATCAGGATTGGCAGCAGAGCACGTTTTCAAGAATCGAAGACGACGGGCGGTTGACAAAAGTCGGCGAGGCAAGCTTCAAATTCTGGACGGACGACGAACTCGCTAACAACGCGCCGACCTGCAAGACCATCGACAACTATCAAACTGAGCCGCTGGTTATCAACGAAGCCGGACATTTTGTGATGGAGGTGCAGCATCATCAGGAGGACTGGACATATATTGATAAAGAAATGAATCTGAGCGGCTGGTCAGTACCTGGCGCGTCCAGGAAAGACGAGTTTGAAAAGATCGACTTTATGGTCTTTGATTGTGGCGAGAGCGATTCTCTCAGCATTGGCGGCGGCGACAGTTGTGACTTGAACGCTGGAGCGGTGCGGGCCGCATTTAAGCGTGAGTTTGGTGGGCACAACCTCAACATGCCGGCCTGTTATCTCTCAGCGCAGAAGAAGAGCGACCAGATGTTGGATTTTCAAGTGAGACTTGGCGCCAACCACAGCCTGCTTCCCACTCAAGCACAGGCGCGAGAGCAAGGCGAAGGAGGTCAGACACAGGAAGGCGCTAAGGAAATGTTGATTGGTTCAGTGCAAGTAGTCGGCGGGCAACTCAGAGTCCTAATGCGAATAATCGATGTTGAAACCGGCGTGGTGAAGACTACGGGCAAAGCTGACGCCGCTTGTCCTGGTGGACTGGATCAGGCGGTGCACGATGCGATGAAAAACCTCAACACGAGCCTTCAATCGTATGCGCCTCCCCGACCTTAGTCGGTGGCTCAGGCCTTGGGATGCGCCTTGTCGTAAACCTCGATCAATTTTTCCATCGAAACGTGTGTGTAGATTTGCGTTGTCGACAGACGCGCGTGGCCGAGCAACTCCTGAATGTCGCGCAGGTCGGCGCCTCTGTCGAGCAAATGCGTAGCGAACGA
>CBFHBI010000584.1:0-2974 GCA_965653755.1 uncultured Blastocatellia bacterium | reverse complement strand
CCGGCCAGTCCACCGAGCCGGTGCCGGCAATCGCTGAAACAAAGCCACGATTCATCAGATCGATGATGATGGGCGCAAGTCCGGTTTTAATTACGTGCCCGCCAATCCCCCAGATGATGGGTCTGCGCGCCGCATGTGCGCGCCGCATCTGTGACGCCAGCTCGCGCAGGTTCTGGACCGCGAGCAGATTCGGCAGTGAATCGAGGTAATGCCGAAGTGAGGCATCTTCACTGATTGGTGGAGCAAAATCGGCAAGGGCAACTTGGCTGGGACGTGACGAGAGACTATAAGTTTGAACTTGTGCGAGCGAGATAGGTTCAAGATCTTCGTAGATAGACATGAGCTCACAGACTATTCGGTTGAGGGAAGGTTCTCGAGGTCGCTCAAGTCTTTCAATCGGCCGCTTGCGACTTTGTTCAACCGCAAATCGTACAAACTAATGATACTGACTTCTAATCAACACTACTTGAGGCGAGCAACTTCAAGATCTCTTTCAAGTGGGCTTGAAGTCGGATCTGTGTATCCATATGCAGCTTGTCGCATGAGTTCGAGCGCTTCCAGCCTTTCCAAAGGAGTGCGGGAATGCCAATACGCGCGATCCGCCGTATCCGCTTCCTCGAACGAACCAAACACAGCCATCGCCGATTTGTCTAATCTTACAGTTTCGATAGTGTTCATACTGCCGGCTTTCGTCGCGGCAAAATTATATCACGCAGCCCCTAGTGCGAGTTCTTGTTTCGAGCGAAGCTACCATTCCGCCTGCCGTTGCCATTCAACAACGGCCGCAGGACGTTGCCAGTGTGCGAGCGCTTAACGGCCGCGACTTCTTCGGGCGTGCCGCTGGCTACCACTCGGCCGCCGTGCGCGCCGCCTTCCGGTCCCATATCGATGATGTAATCCGCGCTCTTGATAACGTCCAGATTATGCTCGATCACGATTACCGTGTTGCCGACGGTAACCAGGCGCTGGAGCACGTCGAGCAACTTGTGCACATCGGCAAAATGCAGGCCGGTCGTGGGTTCGTCCAGAATATAGATCGTGCGGCCGGTGGCGCGCTTCGATAGTTCTTTCGCTAATTTGATGCGTTGCGCTTCGCCGCCTGAAAGCGTCGTCGCCGATTGGCCCAGCTTGATGTAGCCGAGCCCGACGTCGAGCAACGTCTGCAGCTTGGGCTTGATTTGCGGAATGTTTTCGAGCACAGGTAAAGCTTCTTCGACAGTAGTGTCCAACAGATCGGCGATCGACTTACCCTTGTAAGTAACTGCCAACGTCTCGCGGTTGTAGCGCGCGCCGCGGCACACATCACACAGCACGTAAACATCCGGCAGAAAATTCATCTCGATTCGCTTCAAGCCTTCGCCTTCGCAGGCTTCGCAGCGACCGCCTTTGACGTTGAAAGAAAAGCGGCCGGGTTTATAACCACGCTCGCGCGATTCGGGGAGCATCGCATACAACTCGCGAATCGGAGTGAACAAGCCGGTGTATGTAGCGGGATTGGATCGCGGCGTCCGGCCGATCGGCGACTGGTCGATTTCAATTACTTTGTCCAGGTGCTCGAGTCCCTCGATCGTCGCAAACGCGCCCGGCTCTTCCAGCGACCCATAAAGATTCCTGGCCAGCGCGCGGTAAAGAATATCCGCCACCAACGTCGATTTACCGGAGCCGGAAACGCCGGTGACCACCGTCAATAGCCCGAGCGGAAACGAAACATCGATCGATTTCAGGTTGTGATGGCTCGCGCCGCGAACCGTGATCGATTTGCCGTTTGGTATTCGCCGATCGACGGGCACCGGAATCTGCCGGCCACCACTGATGTAAAGACCGGTGATCGAATTTTCGTTTTGTGCGATGTTCTCCGGCGGGCCCAGCGCCACCAGCAAGCCGCCGTGCGTCCCCGCGCCTGGTCCAAGGTCCACCACGTAATCCGCGCGCCGGATCGTCTCCTCGTCGTGCTCTACAACAAGAACCGTATTGCCGAGATCGCGCAGCGCGGCGAGCGTGTCGAGCAACCGCCGGTTGTCACGTGGGTGCAAACCAATCGAAGGTTCGTCCAAAACGTAGAGCACGCCGCGCAATTGCGATCCGATTTGCGTCGCCAAGCGAATGCGTTGTCCCTCGCCGCCCGATAACGTGGCCGATGGCCGGTCTAAGGTGAGATAGCCGAGTCCCACCGTTTCGAGGAAACTCAGCCGCGACTTAATCTCGCGGAGAACCAAACCTGCAACTTTCTCTTCGCGCGCATCAAGCTTGACTTCGGCGCACGCCTTAATCGCGTCGGCAATCGTCATGGCCGTGTAATCAGCGATGCCCCGGCCACCGACACGCACCGCCAGGGAATCAGAACGTAAACGGCGTCCGCCGCATTCCATGCAAACAATCGGAGAGACCAACTCTTCGATAGCCACGCGCACTTTTTCAGACGGCGCTTCGTCGAGTCGTTCGCGCAACCAGGGCAGCGCTCCTCGCCAGGGGCTCTTGTACGAGTAAAGCCCCTGACGAAACTTCAATGGCGTCGATTGACCGTTTAGGAATCCACCCCGAACTTCCGGCGGCAAATCTTTGAAAGCGATCTCAGGGTCCGCCTTGAAGTGACTAATAACGGCCTGCAGCGCGCTGCGCAGGTATGCCGATCCGGCCTTGTCGCCGTCGCCCATGAAAGGTAACTCTGCGGCGGTTTTGCCGGCGTCCGGAATCAGCTTCGCCGCGTCGATTTCGAGAACGGTGCCCAAGCCGTGACAATGACGGCACGCGCCGTAGGCAGAATTGAACGAAAACGAGCGCGGTTCAAGGGGCGGCACGTTGATGCCGCAATTCACGCAGGCCATCTTCTCAGAGTAGAGCTTCTCTTCTCCGTCGATGACGGAAACCAGAACTGCGCCGCCGGTCAGCTTCAGTGCGGTGCGGATCGATTCGCCCAACCGTTCGTTAATACCGGGCTTAATCAGCAAACGATCGACCACAGCTTCGATCGAAT
>CBFHBI010000583.1:0-2980 GCA_965653755.1 uncultured Blastocatellia bacterium | reverse complement strand
GAGCGCGGCTCCGTCAGCCGGAGCTGTCGCGGTCGGCGCGGCCGATGGGCCATTCGCAACCGTTGGCCCGGCCGCAGCCGGCGCCGCCGTCGAAACCACGATCGGCTGATCGGCCAAACCTTTTTGCAGCTTTAAACGAAAGCCGTTCTTCTCCATCTCGAAGACCGAGAGGTCATTCTTCTTCATCAAATCGATGATGGCTTTGATGTCTTTAAGGTCCACGGACGCAGCTCGGCTGGTTTGAAAGTGAGGGGGTTAGGTAAAGCGGTTTTGCCGGGGAGGTCAAGTCAATGCCCATCGGTAAGGCCGGAGAGGACAAAATTCAGTTCGACCAAGGCCGGGAACGTCGGGCCACGAAAAACGACGTGAACGTCGTCGGCAGAAGATAGAGAAAATTAAACGGCGGCACGAGCTAGAGTTGCTCGGTCAGGTTTTCGCGGAAGCTGTATTTGCTGGATAACGTTCCCGAAGTAATCTCGAGCACTACGAAAACCAGGCCGGCGGCGGCGACGGTAAGAAATCGTCGGAGTTGCAATCGGTAACGTAAGACGTAACCAACAGCCGCGCCAACCGTCCCACAAATCAAAATCGGAATGAGCAGTAGTAGGGAAGCAAACATGTTAACCATGTCTGTTTCGCAGCCCGCTTCGTTGCCGCGCTTCAACGTCGTCGACGAGACTGAAGATTATATCGTCGTCGATAAACCGGCGTTTCTGCTTACGCACCCGACCAAGCCCGCTCCACACACGACGCTTTGGAAACAACTGCGCGAGCTACTCGCGTTCGAGATCGCGAACGGTGGCCAGATCTCGATCGTGAATCGATTAGATCGCGAAACGAGCGGACTCGTGTTGGTCGCGAAGAGGGCAACGGTCGCTCGCCGTTTCGGTTTGCTTATGCAAGATCGACATCTGCACAAAGAATATCTGGCGGTTGTTTGGAACTGGCCGGAATGGGAAACCAAAGTGATCGACGCGCCGCTCGACCGCCAAGGCAAACATCAACCGTCGGCGATTTGGCTGAAACAAATGATTCATCCCAAAGGCGCGGAAGCGATCACGGAGTTTCGCGTTGAGCAGCGCTTCGAACAATCGACTACGAGGGGAAATCAATTCGCTGTGATTCGCGCGATTCCGAAAACCGGACGCACCCACCAGATTCGCGTCCATCTCGCGTCGCTGGGACATCCAGTCGTCGGTGACAAGATCTACGGACCGGATGAAAAACTTTATTTGGAATTCATTGAGACCGGTTGGACTCCAACGCTCGAACGACAATTACTTTTGCCGCGGCAGGCGCTGCATTCAGCCAAACTCGCGATCCGAGACGAAAACGAATGGACGGTGGAGTTGCCAAGCGACTTGGCGCAATTCGTTTTCGGTCATCCTGAATGAAGTGACGGATCTCCCATAAACTTCATTGATCAGACGAAGCACTTTGTGTGATCCAGGCTTCGATTGTGAGATCCCTCGGTCCGAGCCGGACTGGCATAGCACTCGGGATGACATCTTACATGTAGCGCCAGTTATGCGGCTTGCCCTGGCTTAACCACTGAATCGTCGTCTTCAATCGTTTCCGCCGCGTTTCGTCGCGCTTCGCGTCCGTAATCCAATCGACGTATTCTTTCTTGTGGCTGTAACTGAAGTTCTCGAAGGTCTGGCGCGCTTTCGAATTCTTCGCCAGCGCCAAGTTGAGATCGGAAGGCACCGTGACCTTTTGAGTGCCACGTCGTGCGCGTTTGGGTTGAACGCCGCGCTCGTTTAACTCCGCGGCTTTACGCACATAGCCGATCAATTGTTTTTCGCTCGGCAAGTCATTGACTGATGTAATCCGGCCGAAATGACCCATCGCGCCTTTATGTTTGCTGCTAAAAAGGAGTTTGCGTTTCCAAAAGCCGAACGCCGCGTGCTCTTTGAACGCTGCCATGAAACAGACCGGACCTTGGTAATCGAAAGCCGGCGATTGCCATTTGATCGATTCCTCACATTTAGGGCAACCGCGATGCACTAGCGCGCGCAGATGTTTCAGGATTGGGCGGGCGAAGGCTTGCGCGTTTTTAATGTAAGCGTCGACACGTGGATCTTTTTTTGCCATAAGAGTGTTATTCGCGCGGCCGTTGGGACGGCGCGGCTGCCGTATAAGCGAGTTTCCGTTTCCTGATCAACATTAGATTGCGGATGTAGATGATCGAGTTCGGCAGATAGGCCAGGATGCCGACCGGATCGCGCCGGAAAATAAAATACAAACACATGATGATACTGCCGGCGATGCTCCAGTACCAAAACGAAACCGGGATCACGCTTTCACCCTGTCGCTCCGAGGTCCACCATTGGACGAGAAAACGCATCGAGAACGTCGCGTTGCCGATGAGGCCGATGATCACGAGATAATTCCAGTCCAGGCCGAGAAACCGGTGTTCCTGCCCGAACCACGTCACCGCGATAAAGAGTGAAGTATTCATGAGTTGTTGAGGGACGCAGCAATTTCGTAACGCAATCTTCGCGATTTCATCCAGCGGACGGCCAGCAAATCGCGAAACGATTTAAACAAGCGATTCCAAACGCCGTAATGACTTTTGCCGGCGCGGCGCGGATTGTTCGACACCGGAACTTCCGTCACGGTAAAACCTTCGAGCTTGATTAACGTCGGCAGAAAACGATGCGCGCCGTTGAAAAATTTTACGCGCGAGATGCACTCACGCTTGAATACGCGATAAGTGCAGCCGGCGTCGCTGATATTTTCGCCCGACAATTTGTTGCGAACCCAATTGGCAATTCGCGACGATGCGATTCGCAACCAGCTATCACCCTCGCCGCGTGACTCAACGCGTGTACCGCAAACACAATCAAACTCCCGCAACGCCTTCATCATTGCTGGTAAATCTTTGGGATCATTCTGCAGATCGGCATCGAGCGTTGCGATGTAACGGCCGCGCGCGATTTGCATTCCGGCCCAGCTCGCCGCCGATTCGCCGCAATTG
>CBFHBI010000582.1:0-2994 GCA_965653755.1 uncultured Blastocatellia bacterium | reverse complement strand
GCTCAAAGCGAGCGCATCGTGAATTGCCTGGGCCAGCTTGAGGGCATCACCGTGACCGTCGATGTGCATGTACATCACGCGCGGCAATTCATTCAGCAAGTGATTGTGCAAAGCCGTAATCTCAATTTTCCCTTCCTGCAATTTGGCCATCACCGGGCCGACTTCGTCTTCCAGCAGCACGAGGTCGCCCATCACCATCGTTTCAGCCGCCATCTTGCGAAAGGCCAGCCAGGAACCGAGCGCCAGCGTCGGTTTGATTTCCACGTCACCGACTTTTACCTGCAAGTCGGTGCGTGGCAGGCCGATCTTGTAAACGCCGTCGGGTTGTACCGTGCCGGGTTTGCCGATTGCTTGCGCGATCGGCTGCCAATCGAACTGCATTTGCGGCTGTGCGGAACCACAACCGAGTTGAATGAAAACGAATAGGCCAACGAAGAAAATAAGCCTGAAGGAGGCGTTTCTCGATTTTGCAAATTCAGGTTGGCGCATAACTGTTACTCCTCATCGTCTAAAAGTCGTCCAATGCCGCGGAGGCTAACTTATGAAATTCGCGACGAACACTATTGATGTTCGCGAAAGGTAAAGCACGCGCGTGCGTGCGATTCGTGAGCAGGATGTAAACGCGCTGAGCGGACGCATCGATCCAGCAACTCGTACCGGTAAAGCCCGTGTGGCCAAATGCACAGGTTGGCAAGCTTGGTCCAGCAGTCGAATCTTTGGTTGCGGCTAGTTGCCACGCGAATGATCGCGCTTCATTCAAACCTTCGGTCATGTTTTCGCAAAACAGTTCGCAGGTTTCCGGCTGCAATAACTGCGACTGGCCCGCGATGAACTGATTGGCGAGCTTGAGCGTCTCGCCGGCAGTTGAAAACAGGCCTGCATGTCCCGAAACCCCGCCGAGAAAGTAAGCATTGCCGTCGTGAACCTCGCCCCAAACGGTGCGCTCGCGCCAGCTTTCGTAACGCTTTGAAGGAAAGTCGCGCTCGCACATCTCGCGTTCGTAAGCGTTACCGCTTTCGCAAGCCGCGATTCCGGTCTGGGCGGCTTTAGTCGGATTGAAAAAAGTGTGTGCTAATCCCAAAGGCGCAAAGATGTTTTCTTGAGCCAGCACGTCGAGATTCGATTGCGAGATTCGCTGCAGGATAAAGCCGAGCACGATGAATCCCAGGTCACTGTAAATCACTCGCGTGCCAGGTTCCGTGTCCAGGGGCTCGTTGGCAATCGCTGCGAGCGCATCGCCTTTGTTTTCGGCGAGCAGATACAAAGGCCGCCACGCCGGCAAACCGGAACTGTGCGTGAGAAGCTGGCGAACCGTGATGGCCTTTTTGTCAGGCAGATTGAACTCCGACAAGTAAGCCGCTACAGGATCGTCGAGCTTGATTTCGTCGGCCTCGGCGTAACGCGCGCACAGCAGTCCCGTCTCCAACGGTTTCGTCAATGATGCTAAGTCGTAGATTGTCCGTAGCGTTGCTGTGATCTGCTGCGGTTCGCGAACCGCATCGCCTAACGCATCTGCAAAGACAGTTTGGCCGTTTTCTCCAACGAGATACACAGCGGAAGGGAAGTCGCCCGCATCAATGCGTGCGCGCAGAAAAGCAGAGACTAAGTTGTCGGTTGTTAACGGAATGGAGACATGTTAGCGCATTAATTTTTGCGTCGAAAGGCGAGACGGCGATGATGCTATTGCTGATTTGAACGGCCGTTCTGCTGCTGGCGAACAATGTCTATGAGGGCGTCGAGATGAGCGTCGGTGTGCGCGATCGATTCTTCCGTACGCTTTTGCGCAGCGGCAAGCTCAGCCATCGCTTGCTTCAAACGTTCGTCACCTTCAGTGCGCGCATGGCGCTCGCGTAATCCCGCTCGGATCATCAATTTTGCAACGCGTTCTAATCGTGAGAGCCGCCGGTTACTTTCCTGTTCGTGCCGCTCTTGGTTAACAGAGGTGCGCGCCAGCGTCTCGACGATGAATTCCATCTTGCGATCCATTTCTTCATTCGTCATATGAGAGTCTCCCCGTCAGCGCAGGTTTGCCCTAGTAATACCAGTGATGCGACGCTAGCGAAACATAAATGACCGGGGGTCATTGCGGCCGAATATTCGCGCCGATTCGCACGGTGTGCTCGTGAATTTGTTCGAGAGTCTGCAGCGCCAGCGATAATGCCCGGCGGCCATCTTCTCCTGAGACAATCGGCTGTGTGCGATTGACGGCGGCGTCAAAAAACGATTCGATCTCGGCGCGTAGCGGTTCGACGTCTTTCACTTCCAGCACTTGCGTGCGTACGCCGGGCCAGGGGCTGGCGCTCGAGGCGGAAAGGTTGCTAATCGACGCGTAGTTGTTCGCGTAGTCGAGCACCACGTAATCGCGCGGCTGAAAGAAGCGCATCTTGCGAATCTTTTCAGTTCCCACACGGGACGCGGTGATATTAGCGACAGCGCCCGTGGCAAACTCGATGCGCGCGTTCGCCGCGTCCACACGATTCGTAAGGATGGGAATGCCGACAGCGTGGACGTTCGTCACCGCTACATCCGGACCAACCAGCCATTGCACGATATCGAGATCGTGAATCATCAGATCGAGCACCACGTCGATGTCGAGCGAGCGCGCGCTGAATTGGCCTACGCGATGGATTTCGAAATAGACCGGACTGCGCACGTGCGGACGGAGAGCAATCATCGCAGGATTAAATCGTTCGGCATGACCGACCTGCAGAATTGCGCCGCCCCGCTTCGCGCTGGCGATCATTTGGTCCGCTTCGTCTATTGTGCGGGCGATCGGTTTTTCAACCAGGACGTGAACGCCGGCTGCGAGCAGCTCGCAAGCAATTTCCGCGTGCGATTCAGTAGGAACAGCAAGGCTGGCGGCGTCGATTTTTCCGACTAATTGTCGCCAGTCAGAATGCGATGCGACTTCGTATTGTCGGGAAATCTCATTAGCCCGCGCTTCGTCGATGTCACATACTCCGACGAACTGCGAGCGTCCTTCATGCGCGAGTG
>CBFHBI010000581.1:0-3001 GCA_965653755.1 uncultured Blastocatellia bacterium | reverse complement strand
GACAAAACCCGCGACGGCCGCTATCGCCAAATCAAAGTCGAACTGCGCGGATTGAAAGACGCGAGTGTACGCGCGCGCGACGGGTATTACGCGCCGAAGCAGTGAGCGGTGGTCAGAGGTCAGAGGTCAGAGGTCAGAGACGAACGCCGATTCGCCAATCCAGTTCTAAGAAATCCTAGTGATTGACACGTTGACGCAACCAAGCCGCGAAGCGGCGACAGACTGTAGCCCCGGGTGAGTGAGCGAAGCGAGCGTAGCCCGGGGATCACGTCCCCAAAAAATCGAAGAGCCCGCTTTAGCGGGCGATAGAATGACAACCGGATGTGAGCGCGCACGGCCGTAGACACAGCACTGAATAAAGAGTCAGTCTATCGCTTGAATTTGGTCGCCAGATAATCTATCAGCTCTTTTAAATGATCCTTCAAGTGCAAATGCTCATTAAGAACTTTTAGAGCGGTCGCTACAAAGATCAAGAACAGTAACCACCTGAAGACTGCAAACTGATATCTATCCAACGAATCTGTAAACGTTGGATTGAGCACTGGGCGTCCTTCCTGGCTTGCCCTGGAAAAGCCATAAAGAAATGTGCTGCTAAAGTTGTTTCAGTTAGCGGGGCAGCCTTTGATGGCTAGGGGCAGGTCCGACTCGCTGCGAACTATATAACGTGGCGGGTTTGCTTAAGCAACAAAAAATCTATATCGGACAATCTTGGGCCAGATCGCTTCCATCCAGGGTTTCCAAATATAAACGCAACGCGTCCTCAGCCATCCGCCGCGCTTCTTCCATTGTGTCGCCTTCGGTAACTAACCCCGGCAGTGCGGGACACGTGACGACGTAACCGCCTTCTTCCGCAGGTTCGAAGAGCATTGTGAAGGTGTAGGTTCCGTTTGCTTCCATGAAACTAATTATATAACTTAGGTCACCTTTTACCAGAACAATCACATGGACTCAGCTTTCAATCGTATAACTCTCATCGTCCTCGACGGCGCCGGGATTGGCGCGATGCCGGACGCGCCGGAATGGGGCGACGCCGGATCGGACACATTCGGGCACATCTGCGAATCAAGACAACTCAAGCTGCCAAATCTGCAAAGCCTCGGGCTCGGTAATATTCGTCCCTTGTCCGGAGTGTCTGCCATCGATAATCCACGCGGCGGTTACGGCAAGTGCGCGCTGAAATCGAATGGCAAAGATACGACGACGGGCCATTGGGAAATGGCCGGGATAATTCTCGAACGCGCGTTTCCAACATACCCGAACGGCTTTCCGCAGACATTGATTGACGAATTCATCGCGAAGACCGGCGTGCCCGGAGTGCTCGGCAATATTCCCGCGAGCGGCACGGAAATCATCTAGCAGTTCGGCGAAGAGCATGGGAAAACGAAAAAGCCAATCGTTTACACTTCGGCTGACTCCGTTTTTCAAATTGCCGCGCACGAGGAAGTAATTCCGCTTGAACGGCTTTATGAGATTTGTGAGATCGCGCGCGGAATGCTGCGCGGTGAAAATGAAGTTGGACGCGTAATTGCGCGGCCGTTTCTCGGCGAGCCCGGCAATTTCTATCGCACTGGGAATCGTCATGATTACGCCGTGCCGCCGCCGCGAGAGAATCTACTGCCGCTGCTCAGCGAAAACGGATTCGACGTGGTTTCGATTGGCAAGATTGCTTCGATTTACGATTCGCAGGGCGTGACGCAGGATCTCACCGCAAAGAACAACGAACAATCGATCGATCAAACCATCAGAGCGCTGCACGACGACACGCGCGGCTTGATTTTTTCGAACCTGGTTGACTTCGACATGCTCTACGGCCATCGCCGCGACACGGAAGGCTACGCGCGCGCGCTGGAACACTTCGATTCGCGCTGGCCCGAGATTGAAAGCGCGATGCGCGACGGTGACTTGTTGATGATAACCGCCGATCACGGAAACGATCCGACGTATCCCGGCACCGATCACACCCGGGAGTACGCGCCGTTGATCGTTTATGGCAAGCAGGCGAAGACCGGCGTAAATCTTGGCACGCGGCAGTCGCTCTCGGACATTGGTAAGACGATTGCCGATAATTTTGGCCTCAAGCTCAACGCCGGAGAAGGTTTTCTCGGCGACCTTCGGCAATAGGGACGCCCCATGAATTTCCGACGCCCGCGCTTATTAATTCCGGCGATCGTCTTTTCCTTCTTAGCCGGCGTCTCGGCTTTCGCGCAAACGACAATCATGAACGTTCCTTCGACCGACGTCATCGCGCCCAGGAAGGTTTACGGCGAAATGGACTTCTTAACGAATTACGCGTGGCAGCGACAGGGATCATTTCAAACCTATGAACCGCGCGTGGTGGTCGGCATCCCGGGTAAGCTCGAAGCCGGTGTGAATGTCGCTTACACGCACGTCGCCCACGAGCAATTGCCGATCGAAGTGCAGCCAAACATCAAGTGGCAGTTCTACCAAAGCGAGGCTCATCGGAGCGCGGCCGCATTTGGCTGCATTTTGTATGTGCCAATCATTCATCGCGCAGGCTCGGACACGCTAGGTCAGTGTTACTTTGTTGGGAGCAAAAAACTTAATGGCGTTGGGCGTCCGCGCTTCAGCGGCGGCGGATACGCGCTGATCGGCGCGTCAGCAGATGAACGAACGAAATTCGGCGGCATCGCCGGATACGAACAACCGATCGTCAAGCGGGTCAGCCTGCTTGTCGATTGGTTCAGCGGCGATAACCGTTTGGGATACGTGAGTCCGGGAATTTCAATCGTGACGACCAAGACGACGGAGCTTACCGGCGGGTACGCGATTGCCAATCACGGTAGCGGCAAGAACGCTTTGTTTGTTTACTTCGGGAAAAAGTTTTAGTCGCTGTGACGGAGCGCGGGCATCCCTGCCCGCAAAGCGTGCGCAGCGCGCTCAGAAAGCAGTTCGCGCTTCGCGCTCATGCGGGCAAGGATGCCCGCGCTCCAAGTACGCGTCCGGATTTTTCACCACGCCAATGAAAGGCAGGTTGCGGTAG
>CBFHBI010000580.1:0-3001 GCA_965653755.1 uncultured Blastocatellia bacterium | reverse complement strand
GTGAACGCTATCGACTGATCGAATTTGGCGCGGTCAAGCTTTCGTCCTCAGCAACCTTTTCTTCCCGACTGCTGAAAATAAGCCGAGCATTGGACGAAGTCATCGATCGCCTGGAGCCAGACGCTTGTGCTATCGAGGAAGCGTTCTATTCAGTCAATCCGAAAGTAACTTTAAAGTTGGGCCAGGTGCGCGGCGTCGCTTTGCTGGCAGCCGAACGTGCGGCATTAGAGATTGGTGAGTATTCACCGCGACTCGTGAAGCAGACGGTTGCTGGATACGGCAACGCTGAAAAGCATCAGGTCCAGCAGATGGTGCGCGTCTTGTTGTCTTTGCCGGCGATTCCCGAGCCTCATGACGCTGCGGACGCTTTGGCAGTCGCGATTTGTCATTTCCATCATGCAAGTATCAGCCGCCGGCTGGTTGCTGCTGAAGTTAGCGCCTCATTGAAACCAAGAAGCGTGGGGCGACGGCGTCCTTAACCGAAGGACAACTAGGTTATTGTATGAATGAGTTTTGGTTTGTGCTGATAAGAGTCGCAGTCATTTCGGCAACCTTCAGATTCGCTTCAAGGCCGCCTCGATTCGACGTTCATTTGCGTGTCCAAAATGATAGAATGCGCGCGAAGCTTCTTTGAAGTCGATCCATCTTCCCCTAAAAGTAGCTCGTTAAGTCAGTAGCGAAATGAATCGCCAGTTTTGATTTCGTAGTGACGGGCACGCCGCTTCACCGTCTGTAATTCGATAGTTCGATGATTCTTCTTCCCCGCCAATTCCTAACGTTGGGCGTGCTGGCTACACTCCTGGTTGGAAGCGCAATCGCATCTCGAGGTATTGCTCCCGCGTCGGGCGCGCAAATTTCGCCAAACCCTTTCCCCAGGAATGCCGAACAAAAAGAGTTATTCAACCGAACTCAGGTTCTGACGGAACCCTTTGGGCAGACCGAGTCTCAAGCCGCGCCGAAATCAATCCGACGCGAGTTCACAGTTTATCGGAACGAGACTGGTGAGATCGTCTGCCGTGAAGCGACGGCTGATGAGATCAAGCAACGCGAAGGCGCGGATCTTTCAAAGCTGGGACTTCGCCAAATCAATCATCCAGAGTTCGACAAGTCGAGCGGTGTGCAAACGCCCGAAGCTACGAACCTCGTTATCATCCTGCGTGCCACGACACAGCTTCAGCAGAATGCCGCCGCGACGGACGCGTATAATCGCGCCGCGCAGAATTGGGAAAACGTGATCATGTCGCCAGTCACCATCTTTCTCGATGTTGATTTCGGTTCCACCAATTTTGGCCAAACCTGGCCCTCCGGCGTGTTAGGCGCAACGGGCTCACCCAGTTCAAGCTACCCATATCAATCCGTTCGCGCGAACCTGAATGCTGAGGCGACAGGAGAAGGAAACGCCACTAAGCAAGCCATCTTCAATGCCTTACCTTCGACCACCGTTCCCACCGATTTGGGAGACGCCACCGCTGTCGATGTTTCAGACTCAGTTGCGCGGGCGATCGGACTCTTGCCCGCGACGGCTAAATCTACAGACGCCGCTGGGCGCATAGCTTTCAATTCGAGTTTTACCTTCGACTTCGATCCGAGCGATGGCATTACGAGTAACGCGATCGATTTTGACGCAGTCGCCACGCACGAGATTGGGCACGCGCTCGGCTTTCATTCCGAGGCGGGGCTAAATATTCCGAAGCCAGCCGTTTGGGATCTTTATCGTTTTCGCACGGGCACGACTTCATCGACGTTTCCCTCGGCGCAACGAATTCTGACTATCGGCGGCTCTCCCGATCCGCTGCAATTCGATTTCATTCCTGGTAATCCTGAGTTGGGTCTGTCCACCGGTGGCCCAACCGGTTCGACTACAAATGGCGGCGACGGTTGGCAGTCCAGCCACTGGAAGCATGTCTCAACCTGCGCCGGCGACATTGGAATCATGGATCCCGCAATTGGCAACGGTTGCCGTAGAACCATCACCAGCAACGACACGCTGGCGTTAACGTCGTTCGGATACAACCTGACGAACAACAACGCACCACCACCGCCGCCGGCTTCGCCGACGCCACCAGCGAACGACAACTTCGCCAACGCACAAACCCTCAGCGGCTGCGCAGGCAGCTTGACGGGATCGACTTTTGGCGCGACGAGCGAAGCCGGAGAGCCGAGTCATGATCCGGCTGATTCAAGTTCACTGAGTCCCGGCCACACTGTCTGGTATCAATGGCAAGCTCCGGCAACGATAAGCAGTACTATTACAACGGCTGGCAGCGACTTCGATACTATCCTCGCGGTCTACACCGGTAGCAGTCTTGGTTCACTGAACCGAATTGCGTTCAATGATGACGTGCAGAACGGTGTCATCATAACGAGCAGCGTCACCTTCAATGCGACTGCGGGGACGACATATATGATTGCGGTTGATGGTTGGGGCGGTGTTACGGGAACAGTGAAGCTGAATTGGAATGGCTGTCCCTGTGTCAACACGCTTGTAGTTAACGATAACGGCGATGGAGATGATGCGCTTTTGGGTGATGGCGCGTGCGCAACGTCCGGCGGTGTGTGTACCTTGCGGGCGGCGATAGAGGAAGCAAACTCCAGATCTTTTTGTGGCACGATCGACATTAACTTCAGTGGGGTTACGAGTCCGATCACTCTCAACACGGCGCTGCCTGACATAAATCACAACATCAACATCAATGGTCCTGGCCCAAATCAATTGACGGTGACGCGCAGCGCGGCACCCGGCACGCCCAACTTCCGTATCTTTACCATCCCCTCGAACCGGACCGTGGCCGTATTCGGATTGACGGTATCGAACGGCAGCAGTAACGCCCCAACACTTTCTGGTAGCGGTGGTGGCGTTGCCAACAGCGGTACTCTGATCCTGACCAATAGTGCCGTGATCAACAACTCTGTAATTAACAACGGAGGCGGAGGATTGTTCAATAACGGCACGCTCGTGGTGCGGGACCAGGGCGCGTGCCGCCGGCGTTTTATTGATGTA
>CBFHBI010000579.1:0-3011 GCA_965653755.1 uncultured Blastocatellia bacterium | reverse complement strand
CTTGCCTTCCGGCACTTTACGCCCACCATCCTTGAATTCGAGCTTGCCTACGCTCAGTTTCTTCCCGATCGTGATGCGATAAGGGATACCAATCAAATCTGCGTCTTTGAATTTGACGCCCGCGCGCTCGTCGCGATCGTCAAGCAACACTTCGAGACCAGCATGCCGCAATTCATCGTAGAGTTTCACGCCCGCTGCGCGCAGCTTCTCGTCTTTGATATTCGTGATCGTGACAATCACGTCGAACGGCGTGAACGATTTCGGCCAAATGATGCCGTCCGCGTCATTGTTCTGTTCAATCGCCGCCGTGATAATGCGCTCGACGCCGATTCCGTAGCTGCCCATGATGATGGGAACCTCTTTGCCGTGCTCGTTGAGAACGGTTGCGCCCATCGACGCGGAATACTTGGTCCCGAGTTTGAAAATGTGGCCAATCTCCATCGCTTTGAAAACTTCGAGATGACCCTTGTCACAACGCGGACAAGCTTCGCCTGATTCAACCGTGCGCAGATCTGCCCATTTGTCCACTTCGATGTCCCGTTCGATATTGACGCCGCGAATGTGATGATCGTCCTTGTTGGCGCCGGTCGTCATGTTGTGACGGCCCTTCAGACTTTCATCCGCGACAATCATCAAGTTCTGTTTCGTCAGGCGCGCTGTTTCTTTGGCGCGTACTCCGCCGAGACTGCCGGCGCCGGCGGCGAGCAACTCGCGAATCTCTTCGGGATGCGCCGGCCGCACTGCGGTCGCCCCGATAGCGTCGGCAAATTTCACCTCGTGAAGAGGGTGGTCGCCGCGCAGCAAAGCCAGCACGGGCCGCGCCTCACCATCGATCGTCGCGAAGTAAACCAGCGTCTTGATTTGACGTTTGGCAGTGACGAGATACGGGACCTTTGCCAGGTCTTCGATCGTTCGCACGCCAGGCGTAGGAAATTCTTCAGGCGCATCCGGACCTGCTTCGTCTTCAATCTTCTGCAAACGCGAGGTTGCCTTTTCAAGATTCGCCGCGTACCCGCAATCTGGGCAGTTCGCTATTAAATCTTCACCGGCATCAGTTTTGGCCACGAATTCATTCGACTGCGATCCGCCCATGGCTCCGGACGAGGCTTCGACGATTGAGAATTGAATGCCGCAGCGTGTGAAAATTCTTATGTAGGCGTCACGCTGATCGTTGAAAGAGCGGTCAAGTCCGGCAGCATCGACGTCGAACGTGTACGCATCCTTCATAATGAAAGTGCGCAGGCGCATCAGTCCTGATTTTGGCCGTGGCTCGTCGCGAAACTTCACTTGAATCTGATACCAAACCTGCGGCAGTTGTTTGTATGAACGCAGTTCGTTGCGCGCGATGGCGGTGAAGACTTCTTCGTGCGTCATGCCCAGGCACATGTCTCCGCCCTTGCGATCTTTGAGGCGAAACATGTCGTCGCCAATCGCGTTCCAGCGTCCCGATTCCTGCCAAAGTTCCGCCGGGTGCAGTGCGGGCAGATAAAACTCCTGGCCGCCCGCGCGATTCATCTCTTCACGGAGAATCTGCATCACCTTCAAACCGACGCGTTGGCCCAGCGGCAAGTAGGAATAAATCCCCGCGGACAGTTGGCGCACGATGCCCGCGCGCAAGAGTAGTTTGTGCGATATGACTTCGGCGTCGGCCGGGTCTTCGCGCAAAGTAGGAATGAAATATTGTGACCAGCGCATAGAAAAGCATTGTGGCTTAGCTGCGTGCGTCGCGCAACCGGACGTTTGGAGTGCGGCGGCTTGACGCCGCTTTGTAATTGCTCGTGTGTCAGAACCCGAAGCGATAGCGACGGGATCAGGAGCGCTTGATCGATTTCAAAGAGATCGCTTGAACCGCTCGCGGTTGTGACAAAACGCCGTCAAGCCGGCGCACTTCAAAACTTGGCCGCGCCGTGCTCACTGATGTAACATCGCTATCTCAATAGAAAACGAAAATGAAGATAGCCATCGCCAGCGATCACGCGGGATTTGAAGAGAAGGAGCGCCTCAAACCGCTGCTGGATGAATTAGGAGTTCAGTTCGAAGACTTGGGTACGACTTCGATTGCATCGGTTGATTATCCCGACTACGCACGCAAAGTCGGGGAAGAGGTCGCTGCTGGAAATGTAGATCAAGGTTTATTGGTTTGTGGTTCGGGAACCGGCATGGCCATCGCGGCCAACAAAGTTCCTGGGGTCCGCGCGGCAGTGGCTTGGAATGAAGAAGTCGCGCGGCTGGCGCGCGAGCAGAACAATGCAAACGTGCTGGCGCTCGGGGCGCGCACGACGCCGGCTGAAGAATTGCCAAAGATAGTACGCGCCTGGTTCGCAGCGCATTTCGATCAAGGCCGGCATGAACGGCGCGTGAATAAAATTAGCGCGATTGAGCAAGATGAACTCGCGCATCGCGCAAGCTAACTCGGTTTAGCGGCGGGCGTTGACCGCCGACGAGGGCAACGCCCTCGTCTAATCGTCTTGTTATTTATGAACAAACTTTTCAATCTTCCGCTCGCTGAAACCGATCCGGTAATCGCCAACGCGATCGATAATGAAGTTGCGCGTCAAGCGAACGGGCTCGAGTTAATCGCTTCGGAAAATTTCGTGAGCGAAGCCGTGCTCGAAGCCGCGGGTTCGGTTTTCACCAACAAGTACGCCGAAGGTTATCCCGGCAAACGTTACTACGGCGGGTGCGAATGGACCGACGTGGTCGAGCAGACCGCGATCGATCGCGCGAAAGAATTGTTCGGCGCCGATCATGCGAACGTGCAGCCACACAGCGGCGCGCAAGCGAACATGTCTGTCTATCTCGCCGCGATTCAATACGGCGATCAGATTCTGGGAATGAATCTTTCGCATGGGGGACACTTGACGCACGGGCATCCGCTGAATTTTTCCGGCTTGAGTTACAAGGTGGCGGATTACGGCGTGTCGCGCGAAACCGAGACGATCGATTACGACGAATTGCAGCGGCTCGCCGAAGAACACAAACCGAAACTGCTAGTGTGTGGCGCGTCAGCT
>CBFHBI010000578.1:0-3023 GCA_965653755.1 uncultured Blastocatellia bacterium | reverse complement strand
TGCATCCTCACATCATTCGATCCGTTTGACAGTTATGCGATTCTCAAACCGGATCAAATGAGCTGGTCAACTCCGAAGCGGTCCTGGGCAGCGCCGATGACCGTATGCGCCGTGGGAGTTCTCATCGTGCTGGCTTTCATTGGCGCATCGTTTGTTTCGTCGGCGTCTGATGCTGATCGTTCTGTCGGCGATCGGGTTAAAGCGGCAGCCACTCTCGGTACGTATCAGCGAGGCGACGCGAAAATCGAGAAAGCACGCACGCCCGCGAATCCTCCGCCATCGCCCGAGCGCGAAGTGAATCACGCCAGCGAAAAGCCAAAGCGAGCTAACCGGCGCGCTCCGGAAGGTCCGGTCGAACCGACGCCGCCTTCACTCGCTCCGGCGCTGCGGCTGCCCGCCCAATAGCTTCTTTTGGAGTGCGCCGGCAAAGCGAAGCGGCGACGGCGCTTTGGATGGTTGCCTTTGACCAAGCCGCATTTCGTGAAAGGACGATCCAAAGCGGTGTCGCCGCTTCGCTCTGCCACCGCACTCCAAAGAAGTACTATTTATCGTAGAACCGCCAGCTAGTTTTGTAATCGCGGGTGAGCTTTTGATTTGTCAGCACGGCGCGAATCATCTCGATCGGAATTCGGTTCTCGTGCAGCAACGCGTCGTTGAATTGGCGATTGGTCATCTTGCCTGAATCGACCAGCTCGTGATGCAGGTGATACTGCTGCAATCCGCCGATCAAGTAAGCAATTTGATAAAGTGGTCCATAGCTGCCGTCGAATGATCGGCGCACCTCGGCCGTTGCGTTGACGCGTTCGTGGCCCACCCGATTGACGAGAAAGTCGATGCATTCCTGCGGCGTCATCTTCTCCAGATGAAAGCTGAGCGAAAAAATGATGCGCGCGCAGCGATGCATGCGCCAGAAGAGCGCACCGATTTTGTCTTCCGGCTTTTGCTGGAATTTAAGATCCCAGAACAGCAACTCCCAATAAAGCGCATTGCCCTCAGTCCAAAACGGCGTGCCGAACAACCCGCGATACGGCCGATAACGCGCGGTCATGAACCCTTGCAGGTGATGGCCGGGAATCAATTCATGAAATACGGTAGCGCGCGAGAACGAAGGATTGTTTCCGCGCATGCTCATCATCTTTTGTTCGTGAGTCATCGTGTTCGTCGGATAAGAAACCAGGATGGTTTCGCCGCCGAGAAAAAATGGACTGACTAATTGGCGCTCGGGCGTCATCATCTCCATGCGCCACGTGTCGCGCGCGAGCTGAGGCACAGTGACGAGGTCGTGGTCGTCGACGAACTTGATTGCTTCGACCGCGAGCTTGCGAATTAATTCCGGTTGCTCGCCGGGATCGACGTAGGTGTTCTTTACTTTATCCAGCGCCTTCTTCCAATCGTCGCCAAACCCCAGTTCATTCGAGGCTTTCTTCATTTCGTTTTCACACCAGGTCATGTCTTTGTTGGCACTCTCGATCAAGTCCTCGGGTGTGTAAGGAATCATTTCCGATTGCAGCTCGCTCAACAGAGCATCACGTCCAATCGGATCGCCGATGATGTCACTAGTGTCGCCCGGACGAGCCTGCGCCGCGCCGCCGGGTCGTTGGAATCCACCGCCGCCGGCTGCCTGACCACCACCTGCGCCTTGACCGCCGCCTCCTGCGCCGCCGCGTGTGGCGCCAGTTTGACCTTGTTGACCCGCTGGCGCGGAGGTGCGTAATCCCACCAGCCGCTCGCTCACAAACGTCGCGTAAGAAGTCAGCGCGTCATCGAGATCTTTGTAGGGGGCCTCGCACCACCAGGTGAAAACCGGATCGTAGCCGTTGTAGAACGTGTACCAGTTGCGCAGGTTGCCGCGCAGCGCATTGATTGCATTACCGCCGCGAAAGGCCACCGTCTTCTTAACTTTGATCGCGTCAGGATTCTCGCCGCCGCGCAAGCCGGCTTCGACTTTGCGGCGCGTGTCATCGACCTGCTTTTTCAAATCATTCAAAGTGGCGGCAGATTTGGCGGCATCGATCTTCGCCATGCTGCGGCGCGTCTCTTCCATATCGACGATCGTTTTGCCGAACGGAATCAGCAGTTCGATTTCGGCTTGTTGCTTTGCCTCGATATCGAGCTGGCGCAGTTCGTGTTCGAGATGAGAACGGAAGAGCACGTAATCGACTCTGCCTTCCTGGCTCATCGCATCGAAATTCATTTTCTGAATTCGATCGAGACTGTCCTGGTAAAGTCTTCGAAATCGCTCGCGCCGCGCCGGTGAACTGTTGACGAAGAACGACCGTTGCAGGCTTCCCCGATCGGCGACGTAGGTTTCAATCGTCTGCCGCATCTCGCTTTGATTAGCCTCCTCGGGAACAACATCAGAAGCGGCGGGCTTCGCAGCGTTGTTGCGCGACGTCTGACGCTGGGCCGAAGTGCGAATTTGAAAACCGGCGGACAGGAATATTGCAGACGCAGTGACGGCGATGAACAGGCGAACGGACTTATTCATAAGAGGCTCCTTGAACGTGCTGAACTGACGGGCGCGTATGGTATCAGAAGCCCGACCGTAAGGAAGGGCAAGTTGCGACACCTTGCCGACTGACGTATCGGTACCGTGGGGTGCCCTCCCTCACGGTCGGGCTTCTGACTCTTGCACCTCTGCGACGGCGTTTGTTATTATCCGATTTCGTAATTATACGAAAGATAAGCATTAAGCTTGTCTGATTCGAATTTTTGATAGGATGCTCCGGAAGACCTTCGTCATGAATCGTAAGACAACCACACGATTCACATTTTGATTGCCAGTCCCGCACGCGGGATTGGCGACGAGGGCGCTCCTATCGAAACCGATCATTTGCAGTTAGTATATCGTGAATCGTAAATCGTGAATGGGAGCGCCGAGACCCAGGGCTTCTGTTTGGAGTACCGCCTTCAGGCGGCGGTCTTTTCGCGCGGTAGGCGCGAGATGTTTATAGATTGATTCTCAGTTATTTTGGTTCGGCGCTCCGTTAGGAGCGCAATAGCGCGGAAAACATTGCGCTCCT
>CBFHBI010000577.1:0-3040 GCA_965653755.1 uncultured Blastocatellia bacterium | reverse complement strand
ATCGGCGAATGTGGAACTGCGCCGCTGGGGCGCGAAGCCGGAATTCGATTTCGAGCCGAAGGACCATGTCGATCTGGGAACCCCGCTGGGGATTCTCGATCTCGAACGCGCCACCAAGATCGCCGGAGCGCGGTTTGCAATTCTGAATGGCGCCGGCGCGCGGCTGGAACGAGCGCTGGTCAATTTCATGCTCGAGTTGCACACGCGCGAACATGGTTACACCGAAACTCTGCCGCCTTTTATCGTGAATCGGGACGCGCTCTTTGGCACCGGACAACTGCCGAAGTTTGAGCAGGATCTTTTCAAGCTTGAAGACGAACGCGGCTTCTATCTAATCCCAACGGCCGAAGTGCCGGTGACGAATTATTACGCGACCGAAATTCTCGATGCATCGCAATTGCCGATGAAGTTTGCCGCCTACACACCTTGCTTTCGATCGGAGGCCGGTAGTTACGGCAAAGATACTCGCGGCGTGATTCGCCAGCATCAGTTTGAAAAAGTCGAAGTGGTGAAGTATTCGCTGCCTGAAAATTCTTACGACGAACTCGAATCGTTGACGCGCGATGCCGAGAAAGTGCTGCAACTGCTTGGCATTCATTATCGTGTGGTTGCTTTATCGACGGGCGATCTGGGATTCAGCAACGCGAAGACCTACGACATTGAAGTTTGGCTGCCTTCGCAAAACGCGTTTCGCGAAATTTCTTCGTGCTCGAACTACGAAGCGTTCCAGGCGCGCCGGGCCAACATTCGCTTTCGTCGCGGCGGCGGCAAGCCCGAGTTCGTGCACACGCTCAACGGCTCGGCGCTGGCAGTGGGCCGCACGTGGGTGGCCGTGCTCGAGAATTTTCAGCAGGCAGACGGTTCGATCGCGATCCCGGAGGTGCTGCGGCCGTATCTGGGTGGAATGGAAAAAATCGAAGCCGCGCGCTAACGATTTTCGTAGGCCGCGATGAATGTCGAATCACGACGCCGCAGCGTTTCATGATCGATGCGCCCGCTCCGCGTCATCAACACATAGGCCAGCTCGATCGGCTTCAAGTTCATGTCGTCGCGCGCATTTTCAAACCACCGCATGCTTTCGTGGGCGGCCGCCTGGTAATCTTCAACCAACGGTTTTCGTGACCTCTCAAATTCACGCAGTGCGTCCGCCACGTCTGCGCCCGGTTCGAAGCAGGCAGCCAGCGCAATCGCGTCTTCCATCGCGAGCTTGGTGCCCGAACCAATCGAAAAATGGGCGGTGTGTAGCGCGTCGCCCAACAGCACTACATTGGCGAATGACCAACGTAAATTCTTTACCAGCAGAAAATTAATCCACTTCGAGTTATTGGAGAGCAGCGCCTCGCCATCCAAATCGGACGCGAACACTCGCTGCAGATAAGCGCGAGTGTCTTCGTCGTTCAAACTTTCAAATTTCGCTTCGCGCCAGGTTCGCGGGTCGCATTCGATGATAAAGGTGCTGGTATGCGGGTCGAATTTGTAGGAGTGCGCCGCAAATACGCCGGCGGGCGTTTCGCGAAATGTCAGCGTCAGGCCGTGAAAGAGTTTGCGGGTTCCGTACCAGATATATTTGTTTGGCCGGACGCTCAGATCGGGGCCGAACTCGTCGGCTAAGACCTGTCGCACCGTGCTGTTCACACCGTCAGCGCCCACCAGCAGATCGCATGCGGATTGAATTGCACCGATATCGGAAACTTCATGTCGGAACTTAATTGCGATCCCAAGCTCTTCGCAACGTCGTTGCAGGATCTTCAATAAACGAATGCGCGCGATGCCCGAGAAGCTGTTGCCGTGAATCGAAATCTTTTCATCGCGATGCACGACATCGACGTTGTCCCAGGCTTCAAATTCGCGGGTGATTTCAGCATGTGACACCGCGTCAGCCGCGCGCAGATTCGCGAGCGTCCGGCCGGAAAACACGACACCCCAGCCGAAAGTGTCGTCTGGTCCATTTCGTTCGTAAATCGAAATGTCGTGAGCGGCGTCCGCTTGCTTCATGAGGATGGCGAAGTACATCCCTGCCGGCCCGCCGCCGATGATCGTGATCTTCATGAGGAGAGTTGATCGAGCGCCTGGCCCAGACGCTCGACGCCGCCGGCGAAAGCCGACGGTTCAGCACACCTGCCGATGCGGAAGTGTTCGGGTGCTTCGAAGAATTTTCCGGGCACCACGGCGCTGTCGTATTTCTTGACGAGTAGATCGTAAAGTTCATCTACATTGCCGCGCATCAGCCGTGGGAACGATGTCGTGCCAAATCGCGAGTGCTCGATCTTGAGTTCTTCGCGCGAATCATAGAAGTCATTCAAGACTGCGCGGTTTGTCTCAAGAATTTTCCGGGCGCGTTCGACGAACTTTGACAATTTCGTCATCGCCAGCACGCTCAACGTTTCGGCCGGATGCGGCGCCAGCGCGCCAAAGATGTCGTGCAACAAGCGCATGCGTTGGGCCAGTTCAGGTTCGGCAAGAATCCATCCGCAGCGCAGTCCACTTAAGCCGTAACCTTTCGTCAAGCTGCTCGTCGCGATGAACTGCGGGCCCAGATGAACCGACGAGGGCGGCGCGTCGGCGAACAACGCTTCCAGATAAACCTCGTCAACAAGCACGCGCGCTCCAACGCCGGCGGCAATGTCACCGATCTCGCGCAGAGACGATTCATCGACCAGCGCACTGCTGGGATTGTGCAAATTGGTCAGTACAATCAAACGCGTGCGCGCAGTTATTTTTGCCTTCAGATCGTCGAGGTCCGGGCGATAGCCGTCTTCCGGACGGCGCGCGAAACGTTCGATTTGCGCGCCGAAGTATTGGGCCAAAGCCAGCAACGGCTCGTACGTCGGTTGCTCAATCAACACTTCATCGCCGTGCTCAATCGCCGCGGCCATCGCGAGATGGTTCGCCATCGACGTGCCGCCTGAAATGGTAACGACGCAGTCGGGCGGAATATTCGCGTGTGCAGCCAGCGCGCTAACCAAAGGGCCATAGCCGTACGAGTTATCTCCGTTGAGATCGATATCCTCGATCGTAGCGCCAAGTTCAGCGAACGGCA
>CBFHBI010000576.1:0-3044 GCA_965653755.1 uncultured Blastocatellia bacterium | reverse complement strand
ACTGTTGGGAGATCGTCGAGCCGCCCTGACCCATTCGTTCGTCGCCCGCATTTCGCAATAACGCGCGAGCAATGCCGAAAATATCGACGCCGTGGTGATCAAAGAAACGACGATCTTCGATCGAGGTAATCGCGTGCACCAATAGCGGCGGGATGTCCGCAAATGAGCTTTGATTCCGCGCTCCGCCTTTGGCACCTCGATCGGTCAGCGACTCGGGCGCGAGCGTAAAGGCCTCAAGGTCAAGACCGTCGCCGCTCAGACGAGCGATGCGCCCTGCGGCATCGAATGAAACGCGCGCGACCGAAGGGCTCTCGCCGTTTTGGCGAATATCTACGTCCTGTTCGGTCACGGAAAAACTTCCATTCCAAACTTCGCTGGCAGAATCGCTTTCAATGTATCCGGCGCGACGAAGCACTTCGACCAGTCCTTCACGCGAATATTTTTGGCCGACGCGCAACGTTCGCGGTGCGGCATAAATGCCGGCGCGGCTGGTTTGATAGCCGCGGGCCAGACGCTCGTCGACTAACTTTGCGTATCGCTGATATGAATAAAAGAGAAAAGACGCGACTGAAATCAGGCTGATCGCGATGACGGCGATAGCAAGCCGGAGCGGCCATCGCAGTCTTCGTCTCCAGCGGCCAGCCGCCGGAATCCGCTCGTTGGTGCGGCGCATGATTCGCATCCGTTCAGGCAAATAAACAGGCAAAGCCTCCGTGAGGAGGCTTTGTCTTCCAGACTTTTCAGCAACGCCGGCGTGAATGCCTGCGATCCTGAAGCGTCGAGCGATCCTTCAGTTTAATCCGTTGGTCTTATGAAATTATTAATGGGGGCGAAATTCTTGAGTGTTAAAGCACATCTATACAACAACTGTGTCTCTTGATTGATAATTGAGATTAGATTTTCGCGCGATCAGAGCTCTGATTCCATCGATCGACTCTAATCCAGCTTGATAACCGCATTCCACCAATTCCTTCGAGCGCCGCGTCTGGTCCCAACGAATATGGCCCACTTTGGGCACGATCAAGAGATCGGCATCGGCGCGCTCCTGATTCGAAACGATGCGTTCTACTGCGATGAACGTATGCGCAAGCACGCCGAGTGCCGTGCGCGGGCGATCGAAAAATCGAATGCCGTCGAAATTCACATCCACGCCGATGACGATGTCTGCGCCCAGCGCGCGCGTCTGGCCGATCGGCAAGTTCTGCACGATGCCACCGTCGATCAGAAGCCGGCCTTCATCGTCTTCCACCGGAGCCATGAAGAATGGGATGGCGCAACTCGCGCGAATTGCGAACGGCAAGTCGCCGCGGTCACGCATCACGATAAGTTCACCTTTCATCAAATCGGTGGTCATCGCCGCGAACGGAATTTTCAAATCTTCGAAGCGCGTCACGGGCAGGTTCGCTCGCAGAAAAGTTTCCATGCGTGCGTTCGATTGCAAACCGAGTCGCGAAAACGACGGGCGTTGTGTGTGGCGCCAGCGAAACGTCGCGGCCATATCTACCAGACGCTCGACAGGCACGCCCGCCGCGAAGCATCCGCCAATCAATGCGCCGGCCGAAGCGCCGGCAATCGCGTCGATCGGAATGTCGTTCTCGACCAGCGCGCGCAACACGCCGACGTGCGAGATGCCGCGCGCCGCGCCGCCCGAAAGCGCGAAGCCTACACGAGCACGATTGGAGTTACGAGCTTCCACGATTAGCGGCGTACGAACTGAAAAGTTAAGTTCGGGATGAAAGGCCCAACTGAAGTTGGCACTCTAGCGCCTCTTCCTTAAATAAATCTATTGTGCTTTCGGATAATAGCCCTCGCGTGCGCGCACTCGCAATTGCGGGTGAGTTGGGGACGTGACCGTGATGCGGCGAAAGGCGCGCGCGCCCGTTTGATTGTCTGAATAGTATTGCAGCAGATACTGCGATCGAATTTCTGCAGCGATCCGATTAAAGATTCCGACCAGTTCTTCGTCGCGGCCCGGCACGAAGGACGCTCCTCCAGTCGCGGCCGAGATTCGCTCCATGCCGGCTTCCGATCGCGCGGTCCTGACGTTGAGGTGCAGCGTCTGGCCGCTGGGATTGATCGAATAGAACGTCACTTCGGCGCGCTGAACTTCGCGTTGGGTGTCGGCCTGTGATTGCTCAATCATCCGCAACTGAGCTTCGGCGCCGAACATGTTTGCTGAGTCGGCGCGCGTTTGCGAACTGGTCACGTTAAGAATGCGCGCGGTGTCGTCACCATCAGAAATGATCACCGCAATCCGGCGCCGGCCAGTGCCGGATGATTCGTCGAGATACTTAACCGCCGCGAGCACGGAATCAAAAAATGCCGTGTAGCTGTTCGAAGGCTTAATCGTCATTACGCTTTGCGCGGCGACGTCGGCGCTCGCCAGTCGCTGAACCAAAACCGGCTTCTCATCGATCGCAAAGACGGTCGCGCGATCCTCCGGTTTCAAAACTTGCTTGACGAATTTCGCAGCCGCTTGTTGTTCGAAATCAAAGCGCGCGATTACGCTGCCCGATACATCGACCAACAACGCGATGTCGAGCGGGACTTGCTCGGGATCGCCGAGCTGGGCGACGTGTTGCGGTTTGCCATCTTCTTCAATCCGGAAATCGGCCGGCTTCAAACCCAAAACCGGCTGTCCGTTCGCATCGGTAACTGAAACGGGAACGACGACCAGGTTTGAATTAACTTTTACGACTTCATATTCGATCGGAGCCGGCGTCGGCGTCGGTTTTGGTTTGTAAGTAAGCGGTGGTGGCGGGGCCGGCAGTTGCTTTACCTTTTGCGCAGACGTAGCAGGAATGAACAAAGTCACCCCGATCAAAAACAAAGCCAGCGCTATCATCGATAGCGCCGGCCAATGATTAATTCGTATGCGTGGTTTCATCCAACTCCTCATGCCGCCAGCAGGTCGCTGGCCTGGACCAATTATTTGACGCTTGCTGACGGCATGATGGTTGGCAATGTAACTCAGTTCACAGTCATGCGAGTTACGCAAACTAACAGTTTGCGTTACGTTACTGTCCGCTGCCGGAACCCGGATT
>CBFHBI010000575.1:0-3049 GCA_965653755.1 uncultured Blastocatellia bacterium | reverse complement strand
CGTCGGCACGCTCGGTAATCATGATTTCGATAACGGCGTAGCCGCGCTGGCGGCTGCGATGAATTTTGCCAACTTCGATTTTGTTTCGACGAATTACGACGTGCGCGGCACGCCGCTCGAAGCGCGCGTGAAGCCTTACGTTGTTCGCACCATCGCCGGCGTCCGCATCGGACTATTCGGATTGGGAATCAGTCCTGACAACCTGATCACGCCCGAAAATTTCAAGGGCGTGAAGTATCTCGACCCGGTGCAGATGACGCGCGGCGTTGTTCGTCTGTTGCGCGAACAGGAGAAGTGTCACCTCGTCGTCGGCATGTCGCATCTTGGTTATTACACGAACCCAAAGAACAACGAAATCGGCGACACGCAAGTGGCGGCGCAGGTCAGCGGCATCGATTTCATCGCCAGCGGCCACACGCATACGTTCATGGAGAAGCCGGTGCTGCAAAAGAATCCCGAAGGCAAAGACACCATCGTCTTTCAAGTCGGCAGGAGCGGCATCTACGTCGGCCGTATCGATTTCAAATTGAAGGCTGGCCAGGTCGTAGCTTTCGCGGGCAAGTTGCTGGATTTGCGAGACGAGTCGTTGGGGTGAATCGTCTTCGTCCCATTAGGGACGATTGATAATAGCCCAGCCATTCATGGCTGGGGGAACCATGCCAATTATTGTCTTCTCGAAGTGACGACGCACGTCGTCACTTCGCGAGAAGAGGAAACTAAACCGCGATCTACCCAGCCATGAATGGCTGGGCTATTATCAATCGCTCCTATCGGAGCGAAATCCATGGCGGACGAAGCAACCAGAGATCGAGTGCGCGCGCTGGTGCGAGATGTCTTGAGCAAGACGCTACCAGACTCTTCACCACAAACTGCTGCTGAACCAAAGCCGGCTAATCGGTCCGCGACCAATCCGCCGGCAATAAACGTAACTCGCGACGAGTCAGCAAAGCTCGTCATTACGGAAGACGATGTGCGCGGTCTCGAACACGGAGCGGTTCTGCGTATCGCTGAAAACGCTCGTCTCACTCCGCTCGCTGCCGACATTGTGAACGAGCGCGGGATTGAACTCGTGCGGCGGGTGCCGCGCAGCGGATCGAATCAGCACAAGACCATCGCTATCGGCGCCGACCACGGCGGATTTGCGATGAAAGAAGAGTTAAAGAGCTTTCTCGTTGGTCTGGGCCATCGCGTTAATGATTTTGGCACCAACTCGGAAAGCGCGGTTGATTATCCTGATTTTGCCCATGCCGTCGCGCGAGCTGTCGCTGATCACTCAGCGGACGTTGGCATTGTGATCGACGGCGCCGGCGTGGGGTCGGCGATGACTGCGAACAAAGTGCCGGGCGTGCGCGCCGCCGCCTGTTACTCGGTCGAGGTCGCTAAGAATTCGCGCGAACACAACGGCGCTAACGTGCTGACACTCGGCAGTAAGACAATCACGAACGATCAGATGCGCGAAATTGTTCGAGCCTGGCTGTCAACCGATCTGACCGAAGATCGGCATCGCAAACGCGTCGGCAAAATCGAGGCAATCGAACGGCAGTATCAACGATAAGAGCGCCCATTCCAGATTCTCATTCACACCTTGCTTCAGCAAGGTGTCGGCGCGGCTACCAGCGTCTTCGAACCGTTTCAACGGTTTGAGCGAAAGCCGTTGAAACGGCTATCATATTTTCGCGACAGCCTGAGTCACCTCGCTGAAGCGAGGTGCGAATCAAATGCCCTACTCAACCAACGGCGATTTTGAGCAATTAGTCGAGCAGATCACCGACGTCATCTACGCGCGTCTGAACGGGCACGCCGACGATCAGGCGAAGATGTGTGGTTGCACGTCGGAATGCTTCCATCGCTGTCCGGAGCGCATGCATCGTGTGGTCGACGCCGGCGCGGCGCGCATTGGGTTGGTCCTGGGCCAGACTGCTTCGGCGCGTGACTGGGCCAGCTTGATCGATCACACTTTGCTGAAACCCGATGCCTCGCAAACGGAAATTCAACATCTGTGTGAAGAAGCGGCGCAATATCATTTCGCGTCCGTGTGTGTGAATCCGACTTGGGTGCGCGCCTGTGCCTGTCACCTGCAAGGCAGCGGCGTTCCCGTCTGCACGGTAATCGGGTTTCCGCTCGGCGCGACACTGGCCGACGTGAAGGCTTACGAAGCGCGCCGCGCGATCATGGACGGCGCACGCGAAGTCGATATGGTCATCAACGTGGGAGCGCTCAAGAGCGGCGACGATTGTTTGGTCGAGCACGATATTCGGTCGGTGGTCGAGGTCGCGCACGAATACGACGTGACCTGCAAGGTCATCATCGAAACTGCTTTGCTCACCGACGACGAAAAGGTGCGCGCCTGTCTGGCCGCGAAGCAGGCCGGCGCTGACTTCGTCAAAACCTCGACCGGCTTTTCCAAAGGCGGCGCAACGGTCGCCGACATCGCGCTGATGCGTCGCACGGTTGGTTCAGAGTTGGGCGTGAAGGCATCTGGCGGCGTCAAGAGCATGGCGGACGCGCGCGCGATGGTTGAAGCCGGCGCGACCCGCATCGGCGCCAGCGTCGGCGTCCAGATTGCGCAGGAAGCCGCGGGAGCGAAGACGAACGGGCGCGGCGCGATAGCGTACTAGCATGCTACCGCGATCGACTTCAGGTAATTGCAAATTGAAAATTGAAAAATGAAAATTGCAAATTGGATCCTGAATTCGCGGCGCGTGTTACATCGTCTCGCCAATGTTAACAGGCCGCAATTTTCAATTTGCAATTTTCAATTTGCAATTTTCCATATCGTTCTCATTTTCCTGACATTCCTCTCAACCACAGCGGCTCAAACACCGAAGCCTACGGCTACTCCCGATCAAGACGTTGACGTGCTGCGCACCGAGACCGATCTCACCAACCTGCTCTTCACCGCTACTGACAAGAACAATCGCTACGTGACGACGCTGCAACAGAATGACATCCGCGTATTGGAAGACGGTGTGCCTCAGACGCTTTTCACTTTTCAACGCGAAACAGATCGGCCACTGGCCATCGCCTTTGTGATCGACGTGAGCATTTC
>CBFHBI010000574.1:0-3060 GCA_965653755.1 uncultured Blastocatellia bacterium | reverse complement strand
CCGCACCAGGTTCGTGTCCACTACTCCTTCGTAATAATTCAGCATGAAGTTCGGGTACAGCCAGTAATAGAACGCGCGCTGGCCCTGACGGACCTCGGCGACTGTTTCATTATCGCCTGAAACTATCGGGCTCGATTGCAAACAGTAACGTTCACCGTTTTCAATCGTGTACTCGCTGTAATTGAGTACGCTGTCGAGTCCCTTGTGCAGATGCGGCACATGATAACCGCCGTCGAGGTAATTATCGACGAACACTTTCCAATTGCAGTTGAGGATGTAAGTTCGACGCTCGAACCAATGAAGCTGGGCCAGTTGCAAAGCCGCGATTTGATCGTTTAGCTGGGTCTCGAATACTTGACGATCGGCGATTTGCGGCGAGAGTTCGTGGCCTGCGATCCGCGCGAATACCCATTTCTCCCAAACAGCGATTTCAACCGGCTGCAATCCATTTTTTGATCGGTTGAAATTGCAGACATCATTAAAGTCAGGCGTGCCTTTCAATTCACCTTCGAGTGAATAAGTCCATCCATGATATGGGCAGCGCATTTGCGACGCGTTGCCCTGCGCTTCATTCATGACCGCGGCGGCGTGATGGCTGCACACATTGAAGAATCCGCGCAGCTCAGCGTCGTTTCCGCGCACAATGACGATGGGCTCGCCGGCAACCTCTGTGGTTACGTAATCGCCTCGCTTGTGCAATTGATCGACGCGAGCGGCAACTTGCCAGTTGTGGCTGAAAATCATTTGTTGTTCGAGTTCGAAGACGCGTGCGTCGGTGTACCACGAGGATGGGATTGTCGAAGCTTGCGAGAGCGGCGCGTCTGGTTTGTACGCGTTGATGATGTCGGCAAGGCTCTTCATAACTGTAGGGGCAGCCCTGGTGGCTGCCCGCGTGTCGCTATCAAGGGCGCGGGCAGGGACAAGCCCTGCCCCTACAAGATCGGCGTGGCTGTTTTGTGTTTCGGATTGTAGAAGGGGGTCTTCACCACGCGCGCCGCGACGCGATGGCGGACGGCTTCGACTGTGATTTCGATCTCCACGTCCGACCCCATTTGCGTAAACTGGCCCTGCAAAGTCGCCAGCGCGATCATCCTTTTCAAGAGCGGTGACCAGGTCGTCGAAGTAGCTTTGCCAATCTGCTTCCCGTTTCGAAAGACCGGCACGGCAACGCGCGAGGCGATCGGCGACACGGCGGGCGGCAATCCGACTGCTTCATAATGCCGCTCGACGTCCTGCCAGTTAATTTCGAGTCCTACGATCTGTTTAGCTGCGGCGCGGTTGTTTTCGTCTATCAACGCGCGCCGGCCAACGAAGTTGTTCTTGTCGAGATGCACGAGCCGGCCCAATCCCATCTCGAACGGCGAATACTTCTGATCTTCGATGAGCGCTTTCTTGCTGCTGTTGAAATCGATGTCGATCAAGAGCAGCCCGGCCTCGATGCGCGCCACGTCGAGCGCCAACATGCCGGCGGGCTTAATGTCGAACGGCCGCCCTTCGCACATCAGCGTGTCCCAAACATTCAGCGCGTCATCCGCCGCGACCCAGATTTCGTAACCCAGGTCACCGGTGTAGCCGGTGCGCGAAATGTCCACCGGAATTCCAGCAATCGAACCTCTGGTAACGCGAAAGTATTTCAGATTTTCAATGTCTGCATCCGCGATCGATTTCAAAAGGCGGGCTGAGGTTGGGCCCTGCAACGCGAGGGCGGCCACGCTTTCCGAAATATCCTCGATCGCGACCTTGAGACCGGCGCTGTTCTGGGTGAGCCAACGCAGACTCGGATCGGCGGCCGTCCAGCGAAAGACATTCTCGCCCAGGCGCGACACTGTTCCATCGTCGATGACTTTTCCGTATTCATCGCACCAGGGCGTATAGACCACTTGGCCCACCGAAATTTTGCGCACGTCGCGGGTGATAATCCGATCCACGAGTCGCGACGCGTCCTCGCCGCTCACCCGATATTTGAAGAGCGGCGAAATATCGATCAGCGCGGCCGCGTTGCGAATGGCGTTGTATTCATGATCGAAGTGCGTCTCGTAGGCGCTGACCGTGTAGTAGCCCGACCACTCTCGATAGTTGAGACTCTCGCAGAGCGCGAAGGTGCGTTCATGAAATGGCGTTCCGATAGGCATGTTTAGAGTTCAAGCTTCAGCTTGCTGTGCGTCAATCACAACCTAAAGGTTGAACTCTGAACTGCGGTTGTCAGCGCGGGCGATTATAGTTATGCTGACAACAAGCGAGCAAGAAACAATTTATCCCCCGCTTGAACTGTGAACGCAAAGAGGGGGATTTATGAAACAGATTGTGACCACGAATAAAGCGATCATCTACGCTCCTATCCTGATTGCATTTTTTCTCGCGAGCATCGTCTCTGCGCAAACCGATCCGAAAAAAATCACGGAATCCGCCAAGGACGCACAAAAAGCTGCCGACGCGTTTACCGAAATTATGAATGTAGCGGACCGCGCGATACCGCAGAGCTTGCTGGATAAAGCAGAAGCGATCGCGGTCTTCCCGGGCGTAGTCAAAGCGGGGTTCATCATCGGCGGTCGCGGCGGTCACGGCATCATCAGCCGCCGCGTGAAAGGCGGTTGGAGCACGCCGGCGTTCTTCGATCTGGGCGGCGGCAGCGTTGGCTTGCAAATCGGCGCGAACAAGACTGACTTTGTTTTGTTGTTCATGAACGACGACGCTATCGCGGGATTACTGAAAGACAAGTTTGAAATCGGCGGCGAGGGCAGCGCCGTCGCCGGCCCAGTCGGCCGCACCACTTCCGCTTCAACCGACGCATTGCTGAGGGCGGCGATTATTTCCTACTCGCGCAGCAAAGGCTTGTTCGCGGGACTGGAAATAAAAGGCACGGTCATCAAACCTGACGACGACGAAAATCTCGGCGTCTATGGCACGAAGGCCCGCGAGCTTTTGTTGCCGGGCTCAGCGATGACTTTGGCGAAAATGCCGGCGGGCGTAAGAATTTTCCCGCAGACGCTGGCCAGATATTCAACAAGAAAATAGGAGCGCGCATCAGGAACGCACGCATCGATGCGTGCCGTACGCAGG
>CBFHBI010000573.1:0-3061 GCA_965653755.1 uncultured Blastocatellia bacterium | reverse complement strand
TTTCTCGTTCACTTTCATCGCATAGGCCGCGCCATTCTGCGCAAAATACGCGGACGCCTGGTTCTTCAAGCCGTTTACGTCCGCGTTAGGAGCCAGCGCCAGCACGTTCGAGTAGTAAGCGCGGTTGACGGTGAAGTGTCTGTCCAAATCTTCAACTGTAGTCACGACGCGCGCCCAGCCGAAAATGTAATTCGTCGCTGCGCCCTGGTTCTTCATAGTTGGAGTGGAATTGCTGGTCGTGGTGGCCGCCGAGGTAGTCGTCGATTGCGCTGCCGGTGCGCTCGCGATATTTGCCGGCACGCGTTGTCGCTCTTTGGCCAGGTCCGCCGCCTCGTTTCTCCCGCTCAGGTCCCAGTTGAAGGTGATGATGGCACGGCCGCCAATCTGGAAATTCTTGATCATTTCGGCGCGCTTTTGTTCGATGGCTTCCTTCGGCCCGTAGGACCAACGGTTTCGGCTGCCAACATCTTCACCGGAATCCTCGATGTTCTTGAGCACCTTCAAGGTGCCCGGCTCGATTTGCTCGCCGCGCTCTTCCGCCGCTTTCAAAACCGTCTTCTCGAGATAAGCGCCGCACGGCTGCTCGAGTCCCGGCACATGATTCCTTAACGCCACATATGTATTCGTGTCCGTCTGAATCATGTCAGTCACATAGAAGCGCCGCTCGAATTTCTCCTTGCCGTCTTTCTGTTTGTAGATGGATGAGGTGTCCCAGGTGCAGACGACCCAAACCGCCTGGGCCTTAATGTCGGTTGCGTTTAGGCACATGAGAAAGACTGCTGCGCCGAAAGCGAATAAGGCCGAGCGTTTCGCTGAGTGAATGGTTTCCATCGCTTCTCCTGTCGGGAGGAAACGCGTAAGAGCAGATGTCAGATATCAGATATCAGATATCAGATATCAGAAGTCAGATGTCGGTGTGAACCGCGGTCGCAATCGCAATGTATGACATCCGACGTCTGACATCTGATTTCTGGTCTCTGCTTTTAAATGCTGGTTTCGTTGCGCGAACGTTCGCGATGCAATTCGATGAGCTGATCTATCACCTTTGTGAGCGGCTCCGAAGTCGTAGCGAGTTTAGATACTGGTTGTTTCGCAGCTTCGGAATATTCTATGGCGCGATATCGATCTGAAAGACCAACCCCCCTACCTGACCGCGTCACACAACAAAAAAGCTGCGTCACGAATTCAATCGATTTATCACTTCCCGGGCACGACGTCATCTTTCATAAAACGAATAACTTTCTCCAGAGCTTTCGCAATCTGATTGTGATTAGTCGCCTCTATCCTTACCGCGCACTCATTTATCTTGACCGTTGCCGACAAGATCCCCTCCTCCGCGCCGATCTCTGTGATTTCCGCGTAAGGACATTTTCCGGGTTTTTCGTACAGGTTGTGCCAATAAACGCAATCCGTGGCGATCAATAGGCCATCCTTTGCACCGCCGAAAAATGTATTGTCATAAAGCATCAGAGCTTCTAGCCGATCGACCCCTGCCGCATAACTGTCTGTTGCGTTCCTGGCTTTATCTAACGGAATAGAATCGCCAACGAACACATGTGAATCAGTGAAGCCTGTGAGAAGCGTTTGAATCTTGTCCAATAGCCTACCCCTCCTGATCGCTTTAACCACTTGTTCGTTAGTCAGACCGGGAAATAGCTCGGTTACGCCGGAAGGCTTTTTGTCGCTGACCGCCGCTGCTTTTCGAGGCCGCTTCTTCTTGTCACTGCTACTTTTTTCTTTTCGTTTCGGTTTATCCGCGGATTCCGCACCAACCATCGATGCAAGCCGCTTCGGACCAGCTCTTCTTGCACTTCCCTGTGGAATGCTTGCGTTCTGAGATGAGGTTCCCGGCTCTGATGTTTCTTCGACCGCGATTGAAGTCTGTGGTGACTGTGCGCCTGGCTCAGCCTTCTGTGGTGCAGAGAGAAGATCGCCCAACGCCGCCAATAACAGCTCGAACTCCAGCGTGAGCTCACCCGGCGTCCAAGATGTCAAATCTGCGGTCTGGATATGCCTGAACTCGATCGGCAGTCGAACCGGGCTTATGGTGGCCGGGATAATAATGTGGCGCTCCATCGCGTCGCGGGCTTCGTTCTTCACCCAATCTGAAGCCACCGCACTTGGAGACCACAGCACCACGACAGAACGTGCCTTTGAGATCTCTTCTTCAATAATGTCGTCCCATGTGCGGCCGATGGGTATTACCCGGTCCCACCACACTGACCAACCGCGGCCTTCCAGCATTTCGGCGATTGACTTTGCCCGTGGACGATCCGATTTGGAGTAACTGAGGAAGATATCTGCCATTGCGATAGTCTCTCCGACGCGCTTTTCCACTCACAACCTTTGCGTCGCGAATCTCGGGAGACCTGGTCCCGGCACACTACGCTTCTCACCTGTTACTTTAACGACGCAAGAATCAAATGCTGGTCTCGTTTCGCTCACGTTCGCGATGCCGTTCAACGGCAAATTCGATGAGCTGATCTATCACCTTTGTGAACGGAACGCCAGTCGCTTCCCACATTTTCGGAAAGCCGGATACATCCGTGAGGCCTGGCAGAGTATTGATCTCGTTGACTAACAATTGGCCGTCAGGCTTGAGAAAGAAATCCACTCGCGAAAGGCCTGACGCATCTATGGCTTGGTAAGCCCTCGCCGCCATCTTCTGGATTTTTTTGATCGTGGACTTTGAGATGCGCGCCGGAACGATGAATTCGTTATTGCCGGTGCCGGCATATTTTTCCGTGTAGTCAAGGAATCGCGCCGACTCATCGTGAATAATGTATTCACCCGGTAAACTTGCCTGCGGTTCGTCGTTGCCAATGACGGCGCACTCAATCTCGCGGCCATCGACCAGTTCTTCAACGATGATCTTTCGATCATAACGCGCCGCCAAATCGATCGCCGTCGCCAGTGACGAATTATCGATCGCCTTAGAGACTCCAACCGACGATCCCAGATTCGCCGGCTTCACGAAACAGGGGAAACCAATCTCGCGCTTGCTTCGGCGAAATACTTTCTGCGGGTGGTCTTCCCATTCCGATCTCAACAGCCACGTGTG
>CBFHBI010000572.1:0-3067 GCA_965653755.1 uncultured Blastocatellia bacterium | reverse complement strand
TTTTCGGCTCACTGTTTGCCGACGTCAGAGTAACCGTCGCACCTGAAATCAACCCGCCTAGTTCATCCTTCACCACGCCGCGCAACGCGCCCCGCGACTGTTGCGCAAGAGCACTCGTAAACAGCAGAGTGATGGATATGAAGGCGGCGGCAATTTTCAGCATATATTTGATCACCTAAGAATCCTTCGCGTGCTCGGCTCGGTTCTGATCGTCACCTGAAGCAACCCTAGAACAACGGTGGCCTCAAGCCACCTCAAGGTAAGGAAGGGTGGTTTACCTCGCTCTCAGTCGTGAAAGTAGCGGGGGCAAGCCACCCTTCGCGACCTTGAGTTGTTGAAGGGACTTCGTATCACGCGGCCATTTCTGTCGCTGCTTGTCTCTTGACGCGATCGTCAGATCCGAACAGAAGCTGATATCGCTTGATCTTGGCGTTCAGCGTGGTGTGCTTCACACCCAGCAAACGCGCCGCGTGGGCCTGGTTGCCATGCGTGCGCACCAGGGCCGCGCGAATCAAATCGGCTTCGAATTTTCTGACTTCGTCGTCGAGGTTAACGTTATGCTCGCCGGTCACAGCTGTTTGCTTGAGCGATTCAACTGCGTTCAGCAATTCGACGGCAACGTCGCGCAATGAACTCAGACGGCTCTCAAAAGCCTGGTCGCGCAGGAGATTCGCTGCTTGGCGAGACGTGGATGGATCGTCGGTCTTCCAAAGTAGTCCGTTCATATCTTCCCCCTGATCGATTCACTGTAGGGGCAGGGCTCGTCCCCGCCCGTTGCATTCAAGTGCGGGCAGGCACAAACCCTGCCCCTACAAACAGATTCATTTCGCGAGCAATTCACCGAGAAAGTTAATCGCCCGCTCGTCACGAGTTTGTCCCAACATCTGCACGGCGAGTTTCTTTACTTCCACCTTAGGGTGGTCGCGCGCGGTGCGAATGAGAATGGGAATCGCTTCGTCCTTGGGCCGGCGACCGATGGCCCGGACAGCCTGTTTCTGGAGTTCAACTTGGGGGCTTGAGTCCAGGGTGCGCGTCAAAGCGCTGAGACTCTTCTCACCTGAAATCCGGCCGAGCCCGGCGACCGCGCTCTGTTGCAAATCAAGAGCCTGCTCCGAATCGAGCACACGAATCAGATAAGTCGCGGCCGCGTCGCGATTGTCGCTGCGTGCGATACCGTTCAACGCACGTCGCTTCAAATCTCGCGAGCTCATCGTCTCGTAAAGATTTTCAAGTAAAGGCAGCGTCGTCGCCGCGCGACTCATGCCCAAAGCCGACATCGCCTGCAGTCTCGCGTCGCTCGATTCATTCGTATTACGCACCAGCCCTGCGAGCAGCTCATTCTTTGCCTGACTCTCAGGCGTGAACCCGAGCCAATAAATCGCGCGGTTGCGGATCGATTCCGGCGCCGGCCGCTTAACCATTTCCGTCAAGATGCCTTCGACGCGAGCGTCGTCATGTAAAGCGATGGCATATGCAGCGCGATCGCTGAGCCGGTTCGTCTCGGGGAGCGTCGAATCGATCATCGACTTCAGGTAATTGAGACTCTCTTCGTTAGCTGCTTTGCCGGCCCAATAGATCGGGTAACTGCTGAACTGATGATCGCGCCGCAGGTTATAAACCTCAGCGCGGGTGAAGGTGTCGCGGGCCTTTTCGTACATCAGGAAAAATCCGAGCTCCCGCGTTTCGTATCTCGAGTCAGACATGATCGACCAACCGTCATTCGAGATCGAGATCGATCCATCTGGGCCGACAATTTCGAAGTCAACCGCGACGCCAGGCCTAACTTCAAATTGATATCCAACCCAGAAAATTCCCGACTGGCCTTTGCCCTGGGCGATCGCGTTGTCAATCTTCGCCTTCAGGTTCGCGCCCTGAACCGGGATGAAGTTGTTCGTCTGTTGCGCAACCGCTGCTGTCGTGGCCATGAGCGCTAAACCCGTCACAAAAATTATTCTCAGTAATTTAAACACCGCAGTCCTCCACTTTGTGGCATCTCTCAAGGCTGGCTACACGACTGGAGCGCAAGCGTCTCGCTTGTTTGCGGAAGCAATCCGATTCATCGGGATTGCTTCTCCAGCCTGTTACGGTTGAGGTAGCGCGTTCGCCGCTACTGCTTCAGAAGTCTCTCGAAAAACGCGATGACTTCCGGGTTCTTATTGCGGCCAGCCAGCAACATGACGATGCGCTGCCGGCGTTGGATTGGCGTCTGGGGATTTTCGGCAATCGTGATCAGCTTATGGACCACTTTCGGATCGTTCGAATAAGCCAACGAGTTCAGGATTTGATCCTGAATCTCTGTGTTCTTCTGGTTGTCATAAAGGCTCATCAGGTTATCGACGTAGGTGTCGCCACCACGACGGCCGAGCGCGGAGATGGCTGCCTTGCACAATTCGACGTTGTCGCAACTCCGGGCAATCTCAAGCAACTTCGCGCCCGCCCGCTCGCTGCGACGCTGGCCCAGGCCCGAGATTACCGACTTGCGAATCTCGATGTCCTGACCTCCGTCGTAGATCCTGAGCAGCGCATCGACTGCGGGCTCACCCTGGCGGCGGGCAATACTTTGGATTGCCTGCTTGCGCAATTGAACAGCTTTATTGCTCAACGCGATGTCCGCCAGCACGGTCGCCGCGCGTGGGCTGGTGTGTTGACTGAGCGCAAACATTGCTGCCTCAGTTATTTCGTTCTGGGTCGAGTTGAGCGCGAAGTCACGCAGCGGATCGATGACGCTTTCGTCGTTCGTAGAACCCAGCACGGAGATCGCGCGCGTCCGCACCTTAATCTCCGGATCGTTCTGCGCGGTGCTCAGAATTGTCGGAATCGCTGCTTTGCCGCCGTGTCGCGCCAACAAAGCGACCGCAGCGCGTCGGCACGAGACGCCCTGGCCAGAGTTCGGCTTCAGCCAATCGTTGGCGACGGCAATTCCTTTTGCCTGATCACTCTCGATTAATGATTGCAGCACGACGACCTTGAACTCGCATGGGTCGTCTTCGGCCAGCCTTTCGCCGGGGCCGGTAATGCCGTAACCGATTCCTTTACCGATGCCAAAGTTCGTTCGCTCCTTCATCCG
>CBFHBI010000571.1:0-3068 GCA_965653755.1 uncultured Blastocatellia bacterium | reverse complement strand
CGGTACGGTCGCTCCGCCAAACGGTATGCAGCAGTTGATCGACGGACTGGTGGACTATCTGACGCGTGCCGGCGTCGTGTTTGCTCTGGGGCAGGATTACGAATCGGCTCGCGCCGATCAATCAATCGCAATCTGTCTTTCAGCGAGTTCGGCGGCGAAGTTTCTGCGAACTGTAGCGCCCGAAGTGAGCGAGGCGCTCAGCCAAATCGAAATGCTCTCGTTGGCTACGGTAACGTGTTTCTACCCGCCCGACGCTGCAAAGTTGCGAGGCTTCGGTTGTTTGTTTCCGCGCGACCAGGGATTTCGCGCGCGCGGAGTTCTCTTCAACGATTTCATCTTCGAAGGCCGTGGCCCCGCACACGCTGAGACCTGGATTTTTGGCGGTGCGCTGGACCCGGAAGTGGTGAATCTTTCTGATGAAGAATTCGCGGCAACGATTGCCGCAGAACGCGAACGTTTTTACGGACGACGTGATGAACTGCTGGAGATGCGGGTCACTCGTTGGCCCAACGCTTTGCCGCATTACACGATTGAGCTGGAGAAGATTCTGACAAGTCTGCCTCAGCCTCCACAAAATGTCAGTTTAGTCGGAAACTATCTCGGCAGGATCGGATTGGCGAAGATTCTCGAGCGGGCGGCATTCGTCGCCGATAATCTGGTACGCACGCCTGCGGCGTGCTAACTGGGATTGCAGCACGCCAGAGGCGTGCGTACCGAAATGACTGGCGTACTTCTGATCAATCTTGGCACACCTGACGCGCCCACGCCCGCCGCTGTCGGTCGATACCTGCGCGAGTTCCTCATGGATCCATTTGTGATCGATGTTCCTGCGCCGCTACGTTCGTTTCTCGTAAACGTGCTAATCGTTCCGCGTCGCAAACATCGATCGGCCGAAGCCTATCAAAAGGTCCAACTACAGGATGGTTCGCCTTTGCTTGTGCATACGCGTGCGTTGGCGCAGCAAGTGAGTCGTCATCTGAATGAGTCAGGCGATGAATACGTGGTCGAAGTCGGAATGCGTTATGGCAATCCTTCGATTAAATCGGCACTGACAAATCTGAAATCGCGCGGCGTCTCACGGATCGAAGTGATGCCGCTCTATCCACAGTACGCTGAATCGAGTTTCGAAACCGCAGTGGTCGCGGTAAAGCGGGGCGCGCGCGAGCTTGCGGTCGAAGATTCACTGACGTTCTTACCTCCCTTTTACAACAACGCTGGATTCATTAATGCTTGGGCCGAACGCATACGCGCGTCACTAAATCCCGCCGTCACCGATCATCTGGTCTTCAGCTTTCACAGCGTTCCGGTACGACACCTGACAAAGTTTCATCGGGCCCAGAATTACAAACCCTCTGCTCAATGCTGCACGGAAGTCACTTCCGACAATGAAAACTGCTATCGCGCGCAATGCTTCGCGACGGCGCGCGCGATTGCGGCGCAACTTGAACTGCATCCCGACGATTACACCGTTTCATTCCAGTCGCGCCTCGGTCGCGCCGAGTGGATTGGACCGACCACGGTCGAGGTCTTTGAGCAACTTGCGCGACGCGGGGCCAAACGAATCGCCGTCGCCTGTCCTTCATTTGTTTGCGATTGCCTTGAGACTTTGGAAGAGATCGGAATCCGTGGCCGCGAAACGTTTCTCGCGGCTGGAGGAGAAGCGTTTCAATTGATTCCTTCACTGAACGCTGACGTTCGTTGGGTTACATCGCTTGCCGATTTGATTCGCGGGTCCGCGAATTACGTGCGAGCGACAAACGGGAATTGAAGTACGCACGCAGTGATAGACTGACGACGATTGGATTATGAAAGCGCGTCTCGGACTTGCGGTTCTTGTTCTGATCGTGCTGGCGGCATTTCTTATCGGCGGTTGGCATTCACGCGCTCAAACCCGCGAACTGACGTTCACTCGCGATGTTGCGCCGATCTTTTACCAGCACTGCGCCTCCTGTCATCAGCCTGATGACATCGCGCCGTTTTCGGTCTTGGAATACAAAGACGTGCTGCCGTGGAAACAGACGATTCGCGAAAAGGTTGCAGCCAGAGAGATGCCGCCGTGGCACGCGGATCCTCGCTACGGTGATTTTGTGAACGTGGCCCGGCTGGCTCAGCAGGAGATCGATACGGTAACGAAATGGGTGGATCAGGGCGCCAAGGAAGGAGATGCGAAAGACTTGCCGCAACTGCCACCGGCGGTCGCAGGTTTCGAGATTGGAAAACCTGATTACGTTCTGGCGATGACCGAGGAGTACACGGTGCAGCCGCACTCGCCCGATCAATACGTGTATGTGACTTTCCCGACGAAATTCAAAGAAGACAAATGGGTGCAGGCGGCGGAGATCATTCCCGGCAACAAACGCATCGTGCATCACGTGATTGCCCACGTGCTGCCACCGGAAGCGACGTCCGGCGCCGCCAAACGTCTCGGCGGCGAGTTCCCGCAAGCAGACGCTGATCCTGCTTCGATTTTCTACAAGGAAGGTTCGCTGTCACGCGTCAAGATGGACGCGCCGGTCATCAACGACGGCGCCAACACGCCCAACGGTGGCTCGCTTTTCCGGCGACGAACGGGAGACGACGCGGACGCCGGTTACAGCATGCTGCTCGCTTCTTATGCTCCCGGAAAAGGTCCCGATTTTTATCCGCCGGGAACGGCGAAACGAATTCCCGCGGGTTCAACCGTGATTCTGCAGATTCATTACTCCAGCTTCCACGGCGCGATCGAAACTCCGCAGAAAGATCAAACAGCCGTCGCGATCGTCTTTGCCAAGTCTCCCCCGGCAAAGCGCGCGATCACGGCGACTATACCGAATCACTTTTTCAAAATTCCGGCCGGCGCTGCGAGCCTTGAGGTGACGGCTGCTTATACTTTCGATCAGGATGTCGAACTGATTAGTTACATGCCGCACATGCACCTGCGCGGAAAAGACATGAAGTACGAAGCGTTGTATCCCGACGGTCGCCGCGAGACCTTGTTGTGGGTGCCGCGATTCCAATTTAATTGGCAGACTGTGTACCGGCTCAAGAACCCCGTCCCAATTCCCAAAGGAACGAAATTGATCGTCACC
>CBFHBI010000570.1:0-3077 GCA_965653755.1 uncultured Blastocatellia bacterium | reverse complement strand
GAAGACTGAGCGCTGACTTTCCTACGCACGCCAGTTCGCGTCTGCGCTCGGCTAAGTAACGCGAGTCGTTAACTTGCGTAAAAAATGAGAGGGATCGCAAACTGACAGTTTGCGTTACATGGTTATGGGAATTCTAATTGCACTTTTTCGAGGAACAGCGGTGGCGACGGCGGTCATCTTCGCGTTCGCCTTGCTCAAGAGACTAATCATCGCCTTCGGATTTCTGTTTGCCATTGTTAAGTTCGCGATTGTGCTCGCCTTCATAATTCTGCTCGTGTCGATTGCGGTAGCAATGCTTCGCGACTGGTCACAAAAGAGCAGCGCCAAAGACGCGTAATCCCCGTCTCACTTCGATACAAATCCAATCAATGTGCCAATAGTGTTACGGATCCGGCGATCTTCGTCACTGGATTGACACTTCTGCGTTTGCGTTCACAACTCTCGTGTGATAGGGTCTGCCGCTCTAGCAGCAACAGGACGCGATTCACGAATCGACACCCGGCGATTCTCAATCGGATATTTCGGCTGCTAGTTTCAAGCAGGGCTTGAACCTTCTAGCAGGTTCGTTAGTTTTAGCACCTCGCATTTGAATAGTTTTCAGTTCGCCCTCCGTCGGCGTCTGTAAACCTTTGCGGTCGCAGCGCGGCCCCCGATTTCGAAAGCTCGCGATGCGATCGACAGGAGCAGAATGATGACCAGAGACGACCGTTTTTATGCGTTTATAGTTGCCCGAACATCCAGATCCAGAGCCCACATTCGCAGAATCTGCGTTCACAAACGATGGTTGAAGATGTCCGCCGCAGGGCTTTTCGTGGTCCTGTGTGGATTGATGTATGGGTTTTATGGATTGACTCAACAGGCGGAGCATCTGCGCATCGAGCGCGAGAACCAGAAGTTGCGTGCCGAGAATGATCGGCAACGACAGGCTTTGCAGAATCTCAATAACCGCGTCGATGCCGTCGAAGATACTTCGCGCAAGCTTGCCGAAGTTTCGGGCGTTGACAAAGACACCCCAGCACCACGCGGACAGGGCGGTCCGGCGCGGCCGGTTAGTCCGGAAGCTTTGGCTGCCCTCGAAGCAAAGACCGAAAAGCTCGAGCGCGAGATGCGGATTTATGAAGACTTCCTGCGCTCACGCGGCGTGATCCCTTCGATTTGGCCGGTGTACGGTAGGCTTGAGAGCGGCTTCGGCGGCCGACGTAATCCATTCACCGGCCGCGGTCATGAATATCACGAAGGCCAGGACATTGACGCAGCTTGGGGCACTCCCGTTGAGGTTGCGGCGTCAGGCAAAGTAACGATCGCTGGTTGGCAGCGAGGCTACGGCAACGTTGTCTATGTCGATCACGGCAGCGGCATCTCGACGCGCTATGGCCACCTTTCGAAAATTAATGTCGGTGTCGGACAGGCGGTGAATCGCGGCGACATCATCGGACTCGTCGGCTCGACTGGTCGATCGACTGGGCCGCACTTGCATTACGAAGTGCGCATCAACAATCAGCCGGTCGATCCAAAGCCGTACCTGCCGGGCGCGACCGACAAGAAATAATTCGACAGGTGTAAGGCGGGCTACTGTCCGCCGCATAGATGTTCAGCGGAGGCGGGCAGTAACCCGCCTCCAAGCGTTTTTGCAGTCCCGTCTTTTCTTTCGGCCCGATACAGAATTCCTTCGTTTCGTATTCAATTCCGCGTCTGATACCATCCCCTCACGTCAATCGCACAAGGACATATAATGATTCTTCATCGCTCGCGCGCGACTGCGCTGGTCGTTTCTCTTCTGCTCTTCATCAGCATTGTTCCCGTTCGCGTACTCGGTGACGAAGGAATGTTCTTGCCCGACGCGCTCAACGAACTCCCGCTCAAGAAGCTGCAAGAGATGGGGCTCCGGATCCCTCTGACCGACATCTATAATCCGAATGGCCCGAGCATTAAAGACGCGGTAGTGATCGTCGATGGCGGGACGGGCGAATTTCTATCGAACGAAGGTTTGCTGTTGACGAATCATCACGTTGCTTTCGAAGCGCTGGTCGCGGCGTCCGACACGGCCAAGGACTACGCCACCAACGGTTATCTGGCCAAGACGCGCGCCGAAGAATTGCCGGCCAAAGACTACACGGCCCAGATCACGGTCGATATGAAAGATGTTACGGCCGAAGTCTTGACCGCAGTAACTGACGCCATGACTCCCGAAGAGAGAGCATCGGCAATTCGTTCAAAAGTGCGTTCCATGCAAATTCGCGATGCCAACCCTGCCGCCGGCATCACGGCGCAAGTAATGCCGATGAACGAAGGGCTGTCTTATTACATGTTTCACTATCTGACTCTGCGCGACGTTCGCATTGTTTACGCGCCGCCGAAGAACATCGGCTTTTATGGCGGCGATCCGGATAATTTCGAATGGCCGCGGCACGACGGCGACTTCACTTTCATGCGCGTTTACATGGGCGCGGATGGAAAGCCGGCGGACTACTCGCCGAGCAACGTGCCCTACAAGCCGAAGAAGTTTCTCTCGATTTCGATGGCCGGTGTCAAGGACAACGATTTCACGATGGTGATGGGCTATCCCGGATCGACGCGGCGTTATCGCGAGAGCTATTCGATCGCTTACAACCAGGATGTCTTCCTGCCACTCTTGATCAATTTTCTTCGCACGCAGATGGAGGCGCTCGAAGAAGAAGGGAAAGCGACTCGCGCGCTGCACATCAAACTGCAGAGCAGAATCTTCGACATTTCGAATACGCTGAAAGATTTTGAAGGTTCGGTTTCAGCTTTGCGACGCGAGGGCGTAGTCGAACAAAAAAGAAAACAGGAAGCGGAATTCACGAAATGGGTCAACGCGAATCCCGAGCGACAGAAGAAGTATGGCGACCTCTTGCCGGCACTCGCCAAGGCTTACGAAGAACTGAATAAGGTGCAACCACGCGACACCCTGGTTCAACAACTCGCTGGTTTGTCCGACGCTTTTGATACGGCGGCGGTGGTGTTCATGGTCGCGGCCGATAAAGAGCGGCCGCAAGGTCAACGCGATGCCAATCTCGCCGTGGCCGCCATGCAAAAACGTGCCGAGGCGCCCGGAA
>CBFHBI010000569.1:0-3085 GCA_965653755.1 uncultured Blastocatellia bacterium | reverse complement strand
GACGTGTTCGGCTTTCTACGTCACAAGAGTTTTCAGGCGCGCACCGCGGTCGCGCCGATAGCTGAACCTCCGTTCACGCGGGCGCAATAGGGCGGCAGGTTAGGCGGCACGTTCGACAAGGATCGAACTTTCTTTTTTGCATCGTTTGAACAACGACAAAGACACGAGTCGGGATTCTTCACCAGCAACGTCAGTGCGGGACTGACCAGCAGTGTGACTATTGGGGCGCCGTTTTTGCCGTTCACGCAGAACTTCGGCAACATTACTTCGCGCCAGAGTGCCTACGTCAGCGGTTTGCTGACAACCGCGGGCCAGTTGATTGCGTCAGGCGTGCCCGCCAACATTGCTCAAGGCCAAGCTCTGGCCAACGCGGCGATTCAATACGCAGCGCTCGCATCCAGCGGCGGCGTGACCGCGCTCACGGGAACCAATCCGCTGCTCAGCGTCGGCGGCTCGATTCCGGCGGGACAGGTTATCGGTCCGCGTTTCTTTCTATCGGGCGCTCCGGTGCCATCGACTACCACCAACGCCGCCGGCCAATTCATCGCCTTTCGCCCGCTGTCGGGATTGCAGAGGGTGTTTCCGGTAACTGACAAGACCACCTTCAATTCGATCCGCATCGATCATCTGATCACCAAAGATCACCATCTGACGTTTCGCTTTGGTTACAACCCGAGCACGATTACCGGCATTCAAGTCGAATCTCAGAACCAGTCGTTGGGCCAGAACGATTTCTCGCGCACCGGCATCCAGGTCTTAAAGGATTATTCGTTCGTCGCCACGCTGGCCTCGACGCTTTCCAATAGCATGGTGAACGAATTGAGGTTCAACTTCGGCGAACGCCGCGCAACCTTCAAATCGCAGAATCCCGACGCGGTGGCATTCAATATTTCGGGTACGGCGTTCATCGGCCGCGAGCTCTTCTCGCCCGTCGTCCGCACTGAAACGCGTTATGAATGGACCGACGCGCTCAACGTCGTCGCCGGCACGCACACATTTAAGTTCGGCGGCGACTACGCGTCGGTGCATATCCCGTCGGCTATATTCCAGTTGAATTTCGCGGGTCTTTTCAATTTTGGTGGATTGTCGGCGACGACGTTGGCTGCGTTTCCGACCGTGGGCACGCTCGCGCCGCCGGACTTCACGGCGGTTCAGCAGTACGGCTTGGGAGTGCCCTCGAATTTTATTCAAGGCTACGGCAATCCGGTCAGCAAGATCGGTAACAAACCGATCGCGTGGTTCGCGCAGGACTCCTGGAAGATCCGGAAAAACTTCACTTTGAACTACGGCGTGCGCTACGACATCGAGTTAACGCAGGCCTTGCCGCCGGTGGCCTCATTCACCGATCCGCTTTCGGGCATTACGCTTAGTCAGGCGGACCTGCTGGCAGCGCAGGACGCTATGAATGTGCAGCAGGGATTTCCGCGCGACAAAAACAACTTCGCGCCGCGAGCCGGTTTCGCCTGGGACATTAAGGGCGATGCGAAGACTGTGATTCGCGGCGCGGCCGGAATTTTCTACGACCATCCTTTGCTGGCGATTGGCTTCAACTCGGACATTGCCGACGCCGCGCAACAACAGCAGGGCGTCTTCATTACCGGCAGCCCATCACCAACAGCGCTCTTGAATGCGACGCAAGTTTTCCAGGGCACCGTTTGTTCCAGCGCCGGAAATCCGTTTTGTCTGGCGGCGGGTCTGCCGGCATCATTTGTGACTCCTGGGGTCGCCCCGGGCGCGCAATATCAATTCGGCCGGCAGCGCTTTAACGATCAGACTTTCCCGGGCTTTGGCCCCGTGCTGCCGTTTACGCTGCCAGTCACGAAGAATTTTGTATACGCGTATGCCAATCAAGCCAACTTTACGATCGAGCGGCAAATCACGAAGGACATGTCGATCTCCGGCAGTTACTTATTTGTCGGAGCGCACCACCTGCCGCATCCGCTCGACATTAACGCGCCGCGCACTGATTTGCAGATCTCGAACTTTGCGCGTTATGCGAATCGCAATCCCACGAGCACGACGGAAGCGTTGCTCGTCAGCGGCACCTGTCCCGGCCCGACGTGCTTCTTCCCGACGAATCTGCCCGCGGGCGCGGCTTTTGCGAATCCACTTTTAACCGGCGATGTGCTGGTGAACATCATTCCCGGCATGATCGTGCTCTCACCGACGCGCGGCCGCATCGTTTCACCGGCGATTGCCAACTTCTTCCGCCCGAACGCGCCAAATTATTTTCTGGCCCAGGCGGCCAGCGGCGGTTTAGTCACCAAAGCTGTGCTCGACGCGCAACTCGCCGGTTCGCTTCGCAGCCCCGGCGTCATTTCGCCTTTCGGATCGATCAATGCGCAGACGTCTGACGGCAATTCCACCTATCACGCGATGAACATCGATCTGAAGAAGCGCTTCTCGCACAACTTCCAGTTTCTCGCCTCTTACACCTGGTCGCATGCGATCGACGATTCATCCGACCTGCAGACGCTTTTGCTGCCGCAGGACAATCGTAACTTGCGGCCCGAGCGCAGCGACGCGCTCTTCGATCAGCGTCAGCGCTTTGTCTTCAGTGGCGTGCTGGCTTCACCTCCGGCCTGGCGTAGCGGCGACGGCGTGCACAAGTTCCTGGCGGATTTTATGTTTGCGCCCATCTTGGAAATCTCTTCAGGCCGTCCCTTTCACGTCCTAAGCAATCAGGGCACGAACAACGATCAGTCGAACCAGACAGATCGACCTTCGGTCTTGCCGAACGGATTACTCTGCGTTCCCGGCACGGCCGGCTGCACGCCTTTGATCGTGAACGGCCAATTCGCGACCGGCGACCTCGCGCGCAACATGGGCATCACGCACCGCTACATGTCGCTCGACGCGCGCCTGACGCGGGCCATTCGCATCGGCGAACGCTTCCGTCTCGACATCATTGCGGAAGGCTTCAATCTCTTCAATCGTTTCAACGAAGCCGCTGCGTCGCCGTTCATCGACGACGTGAACGCGTTCCACCAACAAGCCGGCAACGGGCATTATTACAGCCGCTCGACCTCAGCCTTCGATCCAAGGCAGTTTCAATGTGGATTGAAATTGAATTGGTAAGTGGGAC
>CBFHBI010000568.1:0-3087 GCA_965653755.1 uncultured Blastocatellia bacterium | reverse complement strand
ACCGAACCTTTTCACAATCAGCGCGGCCGGCTGGTAGTGATCACCTGGAAGGAAGAAATCGCGCCCAACAAGTTCTGGAAAGATCGCTACGAGAAGCAACGGCGAGACAAGCTGGCAGAAGTCGTGTCCGTCGATCTGCCGGATGCTAATACCGGCAAAGTTAGCCGGCAGAAAATGAAGTACGACGAGTTGGAGAAGACGTTCAACGACTTGCGCGATGACAAAGCCAGGGTGCTCGGACAAAAGGCCGATTTATTAAAAGAGCCGACGGAGTTGGCCAAGAAGCGTGACGATTATCTCAAGAACCACGTCGCTGTGCTGCCGCAAAAGAACATCGACGATCTGATTCGCAAGAACCAGAACTCGTTCGACTACACAATTCTCGGTCATCAAATCAACGTCAACGAATATCAGATCGTCGATCGTTGCGAGATTTGCCATTTAGGCACGCGCGAGCCGCTAACGATCACCGCGTCTGACGTTGCGCCTAATGGTCCAGGAAAGCGGGCCGACGATTGGGCGCGCGCTTTCGTCAGTCATCCGCGAAAAGAACTCCTTCAGATTCATAATCCCGAAAAGTTCGGCTGCTCTGCTTGTCACGGCGGCAACGGCCGCGCGACGACCAGCGTGGAGAAAGGGCACGGCCTGAATCCGTTCTGGCTCCATCCGCTCTATCACAAAGACAACACCGAAGCCGGTTGCCAGATGTGTCACGCCAACGATCGCGTGACCCAGGGTGCTGATACTCTGAATCTCGGCAAAGATCTTTTCTATCAACGCGGCTGTGTCGGTTGTCATCGGATGGAAGCTTTTGATCGTGAAGCCGACGCGTTGTCGAATGCGCGCCAGGGGATTACGCAACTTCAGGATCAGATCGCCGCCAACGAACGGCAGGCAAAGCTCGATACCGACAACAGCGCCAACGCGAGCGATGACACCCAGGTACAGAGACTGCTGGCCCACGCCGATTCTTTGCGCGTGCAAAACAGCCAACTGGCCGCGCGCATCGACGAATTGAATCTGCAGACGCGTTATCTGCAGCAGGATCAAAAGAAGGTTGGGCCGAATCTCAAAGACGTCCGCCTGAAGCTGCGCAAGGAATGGATTCCGCGCTGGCTCGAAGACCCGCAGGCGTTTCGTCCGGGCACGAAGATGCCGACGTTCTGGCGCTTCCACGTCGATGAAGACGGTCCGGATGATTTGAAAGCAGTCGCGGCCTATCTCTGGCAGAACGGCTTCGACGGGAAAGTTCCGACGCAAGCCCAGGGCGACAAGAACCACGGCAAAGATCTTTTCGAATCGCGGGGCTGTCTGGCGTGTCATTCAATCGGTGAAGAAGATCAAAAGATCGGCGGCACGTTCGCGGCAAACCTGACGCGCGTCGGCGAGAAGGCCAATTACGATTACATCGTTCGTTGGATTTACAATCCGCGCGAACGCTACGCGCCGTATTGTCCGAAAGAGCACCGCGACTTAACCCCGGAAGATTACGCGAAGCACAACCAGCCTTATCTTTTCGACACCGAGCTGCATTCGACCTGTCCGAATGACGGCGCCGAATTGCAAGTTCAGAACATGACTGTCATGCCGAACCTGCGCCTTTCCGAGCAGGACGCGCGCGACGTCGCGACTTATCTCTTCTCGTTGTCGGCGCCGCCGAGCGGACAAGATGTTTCGTACATGGACGATCCAAAGCTCGCCGACGAGGGTAAGGCAGAGATCAAACAATACGGTTGCGCCGGCTGTCACGAGATCAAAGGCTTCGAAGAAGAGCAGCGCATCGGCAAAGAGTTGACGACCGAAGGCGCGACGCCGCTCGAGCGTCTCGACTTCGCGCTGCTGACGCAAGACGCGGAATATGGCAAAGAGCCAAAAGACGCGGACGGCAAATCTCTAGTCGTGCACAAAGACGAAAAGGATAAGGAGTGGTACAACCACCGCGGCTTCTTCGAACACAAGTTGAGCGACCCTTCGGTTTACGATCGCGGCAAGTCGCAGTATCTCGAGCCGAAGGATCGTCTGCGCATGCCGAGGCCTTATCTGACTGAAGAATGGCGCACCGGTCTGACCACGCTGTTGCTCGGCAGCCAGGGCGCGGAAGGCGCGAACGTGCCGGCTTCGCTCTTCTACAGTCCGCAGGATTCGCGCCGGCAGGACATTCAAAACGGCTGGTGGGTGATCAAGAAATACAACTGCATGGGCTGTCACGTCCTCCAGCCCGGACAGCAGATCGGCGCCTACAATAACTCGGCTGAACCAACGATGGTGACCGGCAGTGTCCTTGGATCGTTGTCGTTTTACGCGACTCAGAAAGAATTCCTGCCGCCGATGCTGACAAGTGAAGGCGCCCGCGTCGATCCTGATTGGCTGATGAAGTTTCTGAAAGATCCTTCGTTGATGCAACCGGGCGAAAAACCTATGACGCCGTCATCATCGCCCACGTCATCGGCATCGCCCAGCGCCGCAGCATCGCCTGGCGCGAAGCCCACGTCCACAAATGCTAACGATCAAAGCAACGGCAAGTTGCTGCCGCAGTGGGGCCTCAATCGAAACGGCGTGCGTCCGTACATTCAAGTGCACATGCCGACTTTCAATTTTTCACCGAACGAGTTGCGCATCCTGGTGAAATTCTTCATGGCGGTCTCATCGCAAAACGATCCTTATATTAAGGAGCCGATGGAACCTTTGACCGATCAAGAGAGGCAAATCGCGCGCGACATCTTCACCTCGGGAACGCCGTGCCTGAGATGTCACGTGACCGGCGACCCGGTTCACGACGCCAAGGCCACTGCTCCGAATTTTCTGCTGGCCAGCCAGAGATTGAAACCCGACTGGATCATGCGCTGGCTGCCGAAGCCATCAGACATCAGCCCTGGAGTGGCCATGCCTGACGGCATGTTTGTGAGGAAGGACGATCGCTGGGTGGTTGGTGCGCCCAACGCGCCGGCGGACGTGGTCAATTATCCGAAGGACCATGCGCGGCTGGTGACGCGATACATGTTCATGATTACGCCGGACGAGCAGAAGCGTCTGATGTCTGCATCTCCTGCGCCGCCGAAGCCGGCCGCGACACCGGCTGCGACCACG
>CBFHBI010000567.1:0-3093 GCA_965653755.1 uncultured Blastocatellia bacterium | reverse complement strand
CAGCTTCGCCCCTCACCCCAACCCTCTCCCAAAGGGAGAGGGGGACAATTTCATCGGCGAATCTGCCACTCGCAATCGCCGCCGCTGCCCGTTGCTGCGAGCGAAGTGCGTACTCGTCCTGCTCTTCGCGACTGATTTCATACTGGCCGGCAAGTTTCTCTGCCGTCTGGCCCATCACCATTCCGGAAAGCGGATCGTTGAAGCCATCGCGATACATCCCGTCAACCAAATCAACCGCACCCATACGCGTCCCCCAACGCATACCGTCGGCAAAGTAAGGCACGCGCGACATGCTCTCCGTGCCTCCCGCCAGAACTATGCTCGCGCGACCCAGCATGATTTTTTCGGCCGCCAAAATGATCGCGCGCAAACCGGAACCACATGCCTGATTCACAGTGAAGGCCGGCACGCGCTCGGGCACATGTGAGCGGAAGGTAATCTGTCGCGCCACGTTTGGACCACCGCCTGCCTGGCGCGCACATCCCCAGATCGAATCTTCGACTTGATCTGGTTCTACATTCGCGCGGCGCAAACTCTCGACCGCCACGGCGACACCGAGATCCGCAGCGCTCTGATCTTTGAGAGAGCCACCAAACCGTCCGATCGCGGAGCGCACTGCGCCGGCAAGAAATACAGGTTTCATTCGATTGATTCGATGTTAGCATAGCGGCCGATGTCTCCCGCAAACGACCCGCAATCGTTGCTTTCAAATTCAGTTGTCGCGTTGAGCCAGCTGTTGCAAATCGCAGACGCGCATTCGGCTTGGTTCATCTCTCAAGACGGTGGCACTCCCCTCGAAGTTAACCGGAACGAGTTCGATTTTTTGGCGGCGCATGGCCGGCTGATCTTTTCGAGCTGGACGCAGAAAGGATCACGCACGTGGCGAATCACCGATTGGAATCGATCTGACGACAAACTCGTACTACACGCGAGCCGGAGAATGGGTGCCGAAAAGTCAATTATTGAACTCGTTCCCCGAGCTTCAGCGAGAACATTAGTCGCAACGATCGCGGCTGCGCGACAGGCGAGGTGCGAGCAGCTCGCAAAACTTGTCGCTGAACATTTGTCTGCAAAGATCGAGAAACTATCTCTAAGTCCCGGCATGCGGCGCGATCAGCCCGGCCGCTACGCGCGCATCATCATGCGATTGCCTTTTGAGCGAATTGCCGTAACCGCCGTCGTGGCTGAAAGCGATCCGCGCAACCTCGATTCCTTATTTTCGTCAGCCTTGCTTTGGTTCGCACGCGTGTCGGCAACTCCGAAGCGGCCGCCAATCAATCGCCTGCTCATCATCGTGGAAAGAAATATTTTGGAACCCGCGCGGCAAAGACATGTGTTAGTGCGAGATGGGCTGCGCGCTTGTATCGAGCTGTTGGTGTTAGATGATGATTGGCACGAAGTCGAACCAACGCACCAATGGGAACGAAGATATCTTTGGCGCAAGCGACTGCCACGCTTCCCGCCCGTTGTCGAAGCACTTGCGACGGAATGCGTTGACCAGATTGTAGCGTTGGCGCCTGGGTCAATCGATGTGGTGGCCGCGCGTCACGGTCAGACGCTGCGCTATCACGGATTGCCCTTCGCGCGCGTGCGTCGCGTGATGGAGCGCGATCACGTCTGGTTTGGGATCGAGGGATCTCCGAGACGTTTGCTCGGCGAATATCAGCACCGCGAGTTCGCGAAAATGATTAGCGATCTGCAAGCTTATCGAAATGAAAACTGTCGCGAGCGGCGGCATTGGTTCTATCGCGCGGCGGGCGAGGCGTGGCTCGAATCGATTCTGCGCCGGGATATTTCAAGACTTGATCCGGGATTGATAGTCGCGCCCCTGCACGCGCAGTTTCGCACTTCGCACGGCGGCCCAAGTGGCCCACGGCCCATCGATCTTTTGGCTTTACGTCGCGACGGCCGGCTGGTCGTGATTGAATTAAAAGTCAACGAAGATCGCGAGCATGTGTTTCAAGGCGTCGATTACTGGCGGCGCGTCGAAGCACATCGCCGGCGCGGACACATCAGCAGCGCGAAGCTATTCGGCGATCGCGAGATCAGCGACGAATCGCCGTTGGTCTATCTGGTTGCGCCGGCGCTGCGCTTTCACCCTTCGTTTGCGACGCTCGCGCGCACGATCGCCCCGGACATTGAACTCTATCGATTTAATATCAACGAGGATTGGCGCGCCGGCGTGCATGTGGTGAGACGTGACCGCGTCAATGCGTGAGCTTTGACCGACAATCAGAAGACGCCGGATGTTCAAGGATGTGTTGTACCAACTAGTGGAAGAGTTTCTCCACTTCTTTAACGCATCCATGTCACCCGCGTAGCGCGTGACTTAACGGCGCGACGCTGCTTGTGAAGCGGCATTAATGCGTATCGGCTATTTTCTTGACTTCCCTTGCTAATTCTTATATATAGCGCAGGCTTAGAATGTTACGAGTCTCCGTGACGGTTTTTGTCAACGCCAAGGGGTCGTGCTTCGAAAGTCCGAATTACCTCGCAAACCAGGCAGTGCTAAAAATGGCATTCGCTGCGCTTTGATCTTGTCTGATTTGTTTCGCTCTCTTGCCAGAGCCTAACCCGGCAGGTCACCTAACTCAATCTTACGCAAAGGGAGGAAACCGTTATGTTAGTTCCTTACGAGGGAGGTCCAATCGTTAAGTGTCCTCTGATTCACACTAGCTTTTGGGGACCATCATGGGGCGATGCTACGCACAGCGCCCTGGCGGCAAAGATAAACCAGTTCAATCAGGACTACGTTCAAAGTCAGGCGATGAATGTCGTCCACCAATACGGCGTCCTAGGTGGCGCCTATATCGGCCCGACTTATCTCTCATGGGTGCCACACACACTTACTGTCAGCAGCTACCAATCGATCATTCAGAGCTGCATAAATGCTGGTGCGTTCCCCGAACCCGGTAACCCCGCTACACAAGCGAGCATCCCGATTCTTCTCGTCTATCTTGACGAGCATACTGTCATTAACGACCCGTCCACTGGACGTACTCTGAATTTCCCGGGCGCTGCCGACTTGGGATACCACGACTCCTTCACGACTGCGGCCGGGCATCCTTTCATTTACGCCTTCACCGGCTTTTT
>CBFHBI010000566.1:0-3095 GCA_965653755.1 uncultured Blastocatellia bacterium | reverse complement strand
CGTGGCGGGATAGAGCATCGCCGTCACCGACTCGGCCTCGTTAATCGCAATTTTTAGTATTCCCGGCTCAGCCATCGTGCTCAATTCTCTTCATTCCGACAGATGCGCGGCACGCGATTGCTAATGCCGCAAGTAATCTCATATGAAATCGTGCCTGCCGTTGCGCCCAACTCTTCCGCGGTAATTTTGCGTTCGCCTTCGTTGCCCAGCAAAATCACTCGATCGTCAGCTTGAACGCCTTCAATATCCGTGACATCGATTAAAGTCAAATCCATCGAAACGCGACCGACCACCGGCGCGAAGTGACCGCGTACGATCACGTGTCCGCGGTTTGATAAAGCCCGCGCGTAACCATCGTCGTAACCAATGGGCAAAGTAGCAATCTTTGAATCTCCGTGGGTCTCAAAGGTGCAGCCGTAACCCAGTTTTTCTCCGCGCGGCACAACTTTCACCAGAATGATTCGCGAATACAATGACATCACTGGTTTGAGCGGCGGCGTGGCGATGTTTCCGGGAAAGACATCGCGCACAAATCCATAGAGCGAGCCGCCGGGGCGGACGAGATTATCGCTGCTGCGGGCGGCAGAAAACGTCGCCGCCGAGTTCGCGGCATGAATAAAGCTAGGCTGAAATCCCCGCTCGCGAAAAGTCTCTACGGTTTGATCGAATTTCGCGATTTGATCGTTGGTGAATTCTTGTTTCGACTGATCGTCGGCTGCCGCCAGGTGCGTCATCAATCCGTCAACGCGAATGTTCTTCAGCTCCGTCAGCGCATTGCACAACTCTGAAGCATATTCCGGGCGGACACCCAGCCGTCCCATTCCAGTATCGATTTTCAAATGAACGTCGGCCACCACATTCGCTTCAAGCGCCGCGCTGTTAAATAATTTGATCGCCTCCAGCGTGTAAACGACGGGTGTCAACTTGTGCTGCAAACACAGGCGTTCCTGGCCATTCCAGAAACCCGCCAGACAAAGAATTGGTCTCGTAATTCCCGCATTCCGCAGCTCGATTCCTTCCTCCGGCAACGCCACGCCAAACCAATCGCACCCTTCGGCTTCGAGCCGGCGGGCGCATTCGACCGCTCCATGACCGTACGCATTCGCTTTAACGGCGGCGAGAATCTTCACGTCGTCACCAACATGGCCGCGAATCAAGCGATAGTTGTGCGCGAGTGCACTGAGATCGATTTCAGCCCAGGTTGGACGACCAAAAACTGCAGGCGATTTATCCACGGATTACGCAGATTACACTGATTAGGATGTCAGTACCATTCGCGTAAGCGAATGGGATAATTACGTTCAATTAGACTCAAGAAGCTTCCTGATCCCATCTGCTGACGCAGATGGTACTGACCTCATCTGTGTAATCTGCGAAATTTGCAGATGATTCTTAAAACCCGTCCGTGCCACGATTAATCCGCGGTGATCCTTTCGAGCGATCGAATCGGCTGAGGTAGGCGCCGAGCGCGTCGCGATCGAGATCGGCAAACTTGGCGAATTGATTGACGAAGGCGAGATAGACTGTGTCGGTGGGACCGTTGCGTTGCTTGGCGACGATCAGCTCGGCGATGTTCTTGTTCTCTTCCTGCTTGTTGTACTGCTCTTCACGATAAATAAACGCGACGACGTCTGCGTCCTGTTCAATCGCTCCTGATTCACGAAGATCGGCAAGCTGCGGACGATGGTCGGTGCGGTTCTCAGGCGCGCGCGATAATTGAGACAGCGCCACCATCGGCACGTCGAGTTCTTTCGCCAGCGCCTTCAGCTCGCGCGAGATTTGCGAGACTTCCTGCTGCCGCGATTCAAAGCGGCCGGCAGTGCCTGACATCAACTGCAGATAATCGACGACGATCAAATCGAGTTGCTTCTGCTCGGTCGCGAGGCGTCGCGCCTTCGCGCGCATCTCCAGAACCGAGATGGCAGCCGTATCGTCGATAAAGATGCGCGCATCGGCCAGTCTGCCCAAAGCCTTGCCCAACCTCGACCATTCTTCATTTGACAGATATCCAGTGCGGAACTTTGAAGCATCGACGCTCGCTTCTGAGCAGAGCATGCGCATCGCCAACGCTTCCGCCGACATCTCCAGCGAGAAAATGCCGACCACGGCTTTGCTTTCAATCGCTGCATGTTGCGCCAAGGTCAAAGCCAGACTGGTCTTACCCATCGAAGGCCGCGCGGCGATGACAATCAAATCTTGTTTCTGGAAGCCCGCGGTTAAGGAATCCAACCCGCGAAATCCGGTCGGCACGCCCGTGACGACCAGGTCGCGATGCTCGACTGACTCAGCCTTTTCCAAAACGCGTTCGGCCGGATGCTTGATGTGCTCGAAGCCCTGGCGAATTCGTTCATCGGCGAGCGCGAAAATCGCATGCTCCGCATGATCGAGAATGTCTTGAGCTTCATCTTCTTCCGCCAATGCCTCGGCAGTGATCTTCTCCGCGGTCTTGACTAGTTGTCTCAGGAGAGATTTTGCGCGAATGACTTTCGCGTAAGGAACGATAGAGTTGACGCGCGGCAGGCCGGTAGAGAGGTTCGACAAGGAAATCATCCCGCCGGCCATCTCCAACGAACTGTCTCTTTTCAAATCTTCCGCGATGAGTATGGGATCGATTTCCGAACCGTGTTCGAAAAGAAAGATCATCGCCTGAAAGATTCGACGGTTCGACGGCACATAGAAATCGCCTGGCTTCAGGAGTTCAACTGCTTGCGCGATGAGGGCATTGTCCAAAAGAATCGAACCCAGAATGGCGCGCTCAGTCTCCGGGCTGCTCGGCAGAGGTCGATCTAAAATTGGTTCGCGAATCGGATTGGGCGTGGCCATGACTAGAGGCTAAAAAAGTGAGAAGGCCAGAGATTATCTGTTCTCGCGGAATTCTTCTATAGTCCGACGTGATTTATCTTTGTCAATCTCCCGACAGGTTTTATTTTGTCGGTCTCCGCTCGCATCGTCAACACTCATGTCGTGAAACAGTTCGCGCGCGCGCCTTTGCCTCAAAACTCTTAAAGGTGATTGGTGCGATTGATCTCATTCACACCTGGCTTCAGCCAGGTGACACGAAGTCAGTTTTTGGAAGGAAACCGTTTAAACGGTTT
>CBFHBI010000565.1:0-3105 GCA_965653755.1 uncultured Blastocatellia bacterium | reverse complement strand
ATCAGAAAACTCTTGGCGCATTGCTCCTGACAAACCGCCAGCAGCTTGATGCTGTTTGAAGAGTGCTTGCCGCCGATCACGTAAAAGACATCGACCATGCCGGCCACCGCCCGCGCTGCGTCCTGGCGGTCACGAGTTGCAGAGCAGATTGTATTGACGACTTGAGGCTCGGCGTCGGCCTATGCGCTGACCGCTTCGGCGAGTTCGAGGAAGGTCTTTAACTTCAAGGTTGTTTGCGAAACAACGAGCGGAGCATGCAACTCAGGCAAATTCTCAACTTCATCGGCATCGCGCACGACAAAGGTGTTATCCGGCGCATAGCCGACGACGCCAATCATCTCTGGGTGATCGGGATTCCCGGCGACGACTACATGCCGCCCATCCTTGGCGGCGCGTTCGGCGAGACGTTGCACGCGCGTGACAAAGGGACAGGTAGCATCGACCACTTGCGCAGCGCGCTGTTCCAATTCGGCCTGGACCTGCGGCGTGACTCCGTGCGCGCGAATCACGGCGATTTCATGTTTTGAAACCTGCGCCGGATCTTGTACCGTCGAGACGCCTTCGCATTCGAGCCGCTGCATCTCCTGCGTGTTATGAATCAGTGGGCCCAGTGTGCGTACCGGCGCGCCCACACCCAATGCGTCTTCGACCATTTCCACGGCGCGTTCGACGCCGAAACAAAATCCATATTCGTTTGCCAGTAAGACTTCCATAATCTCTTGTGCTTAAACTAATCCTTCGAATAATTCATCGACTGAGACGCGCCAGCCTGAAAGCACACGCGATTCAGTGACATCGCCCTTTTCGTATCGAATAATCTGCCATTCAGGAGAATTGTCTCGCATGATTCGGTAACGAACTTCAATCCATTGATTGTCGGCATCCACCAGCCAAAGTTCCTGCACTCCTAAAGCAAGATACGTGTCTGCTTTCGTGGTGTAATCGTAGGTCGCAGAAGATTTCGATGTGTACTCAAAAACGACATCTGCTGACGTGCGCCGCTTCCCCATCTTCGCCGCGAGCTCATTCGTTACGTACATCATGTCAGGCTGAAGATAAGTGTCGTCGGTGTAGATCGCTGCTTGCGGATGGTAGGCCGTTCCAGGATCGCCGTGGCTCGCAAGAAAGAGCACTAGAGACTTGTTGAGTCGTGCGTCAAAATCCTCGTGGGGCCAGTCCGGCGGGGGAACCATGAACAAGTATCCTCCGATTAATTCGTACCGTGAGCGATCTTCAGGTTCGGGCAGCGTCCAAAACTCTTCCAGCGTGTAAGTCCGCAACAAGGGAGAGAAAGCGACCGGCGTAGGGCGTGGTGGAGCTTCCAAGGCTTGCATGATGATTGAATTCTAACACATCAGGCGTTCACCTGGAGGCGGCAGGACAAATTACCTCACTGGTTCGCGCAGAACGATTTCCGCAACGCGGCTCGCCAGGGCCGCGGCCTGCGGATGAGTCTCGCGCAACCCGCCGATTTGCAGCAGCGCTTCGCCCGTGCGCGACAGCAACCGCACCAAGTCACCCTCTTCGGCGCGCGTCTCCTGGACCAGTTTGGGCCACGCAACGCCGCTGGCCCAGGTTGCGGCGGCCGCGGCGGCCGAGAAGTTAATCTCGGCGACTGCCTCGATTCCGCGCTGCCATTCTGCGTCGGCGACTTCGAACGAGATTTCTTCAAAACGGACCAGCAGCGTGACGATCGCATCGTCGAGTTCCAACTCGCCGTAATCACGATCCTCATCCGCGGCCAACGCAGCGACTAACGCGGCGGCCTGCGTTTCACTCAACGACGCAAACAGGTTCCGCTGCAAAGCCTCGCCAATCAGCAGCGGCCGATCGACGCGCACGTCGGCGAGCCATTTGCCGCGGGCGGTGACGCGCTGGCCGGCAAAATCAAGATACCCAAAATGATCCAACACGCGGGCGCAGCGTTCGAACGGCTCCCAAATTTCATCGCGCCAACGATCGATTTGCCGCGAGTCTCTCTCTATCGCGCCGCCTTTGCCCTGCAGTGACCAAAGCATTTCCATTGCTGCATCGCGATCGGCGTTGTTTGACGCGAGCGAATCGATCAGATCGTTGATTAACTTAATCGCTTCGTCTTCGCCAGTTTGGGTGTCGCGCAAACGAGGCTCGGGCAAAGCTAGTTCATCAGCGCGATGATGCACTTCATCGAATGCTTCATCGACTCTGTTGGGCTTAGTCGAAAACGTTGGGGCGAAAACACGCCCAATGCGTTGCAGGGGAAATGAGGCGACGCGGCCGTCTTCTTTGATGGCCGTCACGCCGTCGCGCCCACGCGCCGCGACCAACGCCAGGCGCCGGCCACTGCGACCGACCGCCACCACACGGCCCACAGTCACGACTTTGTTTAGCCAGCGCTGTCGCATTTCACGACGCGTTTGTGGCGCGCCCTCGAGCAGACGCGCACGCGCGCTCGCGAGACGCTCGAGACCGAGGACCGCGGACACAGGCAAATCGATCGCTGCTTCATCCAAACGCTCACGAATCCGTTTCTCATTTTCTTCGCTCCGCCGTTCCAATTCATGAATGCGCGGCAACAGACTCCGAAAAGCAAAACTTCGCTCGGCAATCGCGCGCACTTGCGCGAAGTTTCCAAATGCGTCGAGCAGATTCAGCAGCGAAGTGTAAGTGGCGCGAAATTGACTTTCGAGATCGTCAGGCGGCGCCGCCAGCAACTCGGCGATCTTCGACGGATTCTGATGAGGTCCAGGCGCGACGACAATGAACCCGACCCGGTCTTTGCCGCGCCGGCCCGCGCGTCCGGTCATTTGCTGCAACTCGGAAGCAGTGAGCGTTTGCCACCCGTTGCCGGTGCGTCGATCGGCGACGGTGACCACCACGGTCCGGGCCGGAAAATCAACGCCCGCGGCAACTGTCGCCGTCGCGAAGATCGCGTCGAGCAAGCCGGCGCTCATCATCTTTTCGATGACGAGTTTCCACGCCGGCAAATGTCCCGCGTGATGTGATGCGACGCCGCCGCGGACGATCGTGTCCCAATGACGATGGCGACGAATTTCAGGATTCGCTGCGACAAAGCTGCGCATGAAATCGCGCCGGGCTTCGCGTCGCTCGTCCTTTGAGGTGCGG
>CBFHBI010000564.1:0-3109 GCA_965653755.1 uncultured Blastocatellia bacterium | reverse complement strand
AAGGTGATTGAACCGGCGCGCGAGCTGGCCGCGATTCTGGTCGGCGTGCGACGCGGCCTGGAAGTGCTGGTCGCGCCCTCGCCGAGTCCGATTAACCGCACCTACGGAGAAGACGAGATGTTCATCGGGTGAACAATTGAACAAATTGGCTACGAGCCCGAACCAACATCTCGCGAGAGATTGGTTCGGGTTTTTTGTGTCAGAAGCCCGACCGTGAGGGAGGGCCACTTAGAATCTCGCGATTCGCTTTTTCAACTTGCCCTTGCTTACGCGCGGGCTTCTGACACTCGCCTTGGCCGCACGACACTGTTACTATTTCGATTTAGGAAATGCACTGACGATGGCTACTGAAGAAGCAACGCTCGACCTGAAGAAGACGGTAAATCTGCCGAAGACGAAGTTCGCGCAGAAAGCCAACTTGCCGCAGACCGAACCTGCTCGCCTGAAAAAATGGGCGGACATGGATTTGTACGGTTTGATTCGCAAAGCTCGCGCGGGCGAGAAAAAATTCATTCTCCACGACGGCCCGCCGTATGCGAACGCCGACATTCACCTCGGCACCGCGCTTAATAAAATTCTGAAGGATCTGATCGTGAAGTCGCGCACGATGCTTGGCTACGACGCGCCTTACGTGCCCGGATACGACTGTCATGGCTTGCCGATCGAACTGCACGTCGAGCGCAAGCTGGGCGAAAAGAAAAAGGACATGCCGGCGCTCAGCATCCGTCGCGCTTGTCGTGAATTTGCAGCGAACGCGCTGAAGCGTCAGACGAGAGATTTTCAGCGGCTGGGAATCCTGGGTGAATGGGATGATCCCTACATCACCATGTCGGATCATTACGAAGCCGAGACGGCGCGCCTGTTCGCGCGCTTTGTCGAACGCGGCTTCGTTTACAAGGGCGCGCGGCCGGTTTACTGGTGCATTCACGATCAGACGGCGTTAGCAGAAGCTGAAGTTGAGTATCATCAGCACACGAGCCCTTCCGTTTATGTGAAGTTTCCGTTGAAGAGCGATCCAGCTTTGATCGATCCATCGCTTGCCGGAAAAAAAGTATTTGCGTTGATTTGGACGACGACCCCTTGGACGCTGCCCGCGAATCTTGGCATTGCAGTGCATCCGGATTTTGATTATGTGGCGTTGGAAAACGGCAATGAGGTTTACATCGTGGCTGCTGATCTCGTTGATGCGGTGACGTCCAAGTGTGGACTTCCTGAGTCGAAGCCGCTCGCGCGTTTTCGGGGGGCGAAACTTGATCGATTAGAGGCGCAGCACCCTTGGATCGATCGTACCTCGCTCTTTATGTTGGGGGAACACGTGACGCTCGGGGGCGAAGCCGACGCGGAAACCGAACTCGACGTAAGTGACGCGCGCGACAAATCGACGACCAGCAAAGCCGGCACGGGTCTGGTCCATACAGCGCCGGGTCACGGCCACGACGACTTTGTAATCGGCAAGCAATACGGCCTCGAAATTTATTGCCCGGTCGATAACGCCGGACGATTTACGAACGAGGTTGAGCACTTCGCCGGCCTACGCGTCTTCGAAGCCAATCCGAAAATAGTCGAGTTCATGCGCGAACGAGGCGTGTTGCTGTTCAGCGAAGACTACGCGCACCGTTATCCGCACTGTTGGCGTTGTAAGAATCCCGTGATCTTTCGGGCGACGCCGCAATGGTTCATCGCGATGGACGCTGCGGCTGAAGAACAGCCGGAGAAGGATGAAGACGATCGGGATCGATCAAACTTCACCAGCAATATCGTCGGTGGCGAAGTCATCGATGGATCTTCGTTGCGTGAGATGTCTTTACGCGAAGTCGACCATCGGGTGAACTGGATTCCCGCGTGGGGCCGCGATCGCATGCGCAACATGTTGACGGGGCGTCCCGATTGGTGCGTCTCGCGCCAGCGCGTCTGGGGCGTGCCCATCCCTGCCTTCTATTGCCAAGGTTGTAATCGCGAAGTGATCGATCCGGCCGTCATTCGAAACGTGGCCGACATCTTTGAAAGAGAATCTGCGGACGCGTGGTACAAGCGAGAGCCGGTCGAGTTACTCCCAGCAGGATTCAAGTGTGCGCATTGTGCGGGCACGGAATTTACGAAAGAGACAGACATTCTGGACGTGTGGTTCGACAGCGGATCGTCATCGATTGCGGTGCTCGAAGCGCGCGATCATCTTCGCTGGCCGGCGGACGTTTACATCGAAGGCGGCGATCAATTCCGTGGGTGGTTCAATTCTTCTTTGATGGTTGGGCTCGCGGTACACGATCGCGCGCCTTACGATGCGGTGCTCTGCCACGGGTGGACCCTCGACGCGCAGGGCAAAGCGATGCACAAATCGCTCGGCAACGCGGTGTCGCCCGATGAGGTCATTCCGAAGTTGGGCGCGGAGGTGCTGCGGCTCTGGTGCGTGTCATCGAATTATATGGACGACATGCGTTGCTCCGATGAAATTCTGCAGCGCGTCAGCGACGGCTACCGCAAATTGCGCAACACCGCGCGTTTTGCCTTGGGCAATCTTGATGGTTTTGATCCGGCGACCGACGCGGTTGACGAGCACGAGATGCTGGAGATCGACCGTTGGGCGCTGGCGGCTTTGAATGCGGTAGTCGTCGAGGTGCGCGAGGCGTACGAGGCTTACGACTTTCATGGCGTCTATCAAACGCTGCATCAGTTCTGCACGGTGACTTTGTCGGCGCGTTACTTCGACATCATCAAGGATCGGTTGTACACGTTTGCGCCAAAGAACCGTGAGAGGCGATCGGCGCAGACGGCGCTTTACAAAATTGCTGATGCCCTGGCGCGCATGCTCGCCCCGATTCTCGTCTTCACCGCAGATGAAATCTGGGAAAATCTGCCGCGGTCGGAAGGAAAACCGCTGAGTGATCGTCTGCAGTCAATATCCGAACCGTCAGTTCACGTGACGTTGCTTCCAGAGCTGAGTGAGGCTGATGATACGGAACTATTAACCACCTGGGCTCATTTATTCGGTTATCGCGATGAAGTGCTCGCCAAATTGGAAGAAGCGCGCGTGGCCAAGTTAATCGGCAGTTCGCTCGAGGCGCGGGTGGAAGTCTTGGCCGGCAGCGAAGCCTTCGGCAAGCTGGCGCCA
>CBFHBI010000563.1:0-3112 GCA_965653755.1 uncultured Blastocatellia bacterium | reverse complement strand
TGCCGATTCGATGGCCGTCATAAGTTTCAGCATGAACCAAATCTCCACCATCGATCGCGTGCAACTGGGCGCTTTGCTGAAGTGTTACTGGCGCTTGAGCACTCGCGGACGAATGGCCCGCTCGATGGGACGTGGTGGCAAACCGCGCAGCCTCGTCTTTGTAATTGTCATGTACCTGTTCGTGGGCTTGATGACGGGGATGATCGCCTTCACATCGTTCATCGATCTCTTCACTTACACGATCATCATTCATGCGATGACTTTCTTTGTCGTCGGCATGGCCGTCACTTCCGAATCAGGCGACATTTTGTTCAATACCAACGAAAGCGACGTGCTGGTCCATCGGCCAATTCATCCACGGACGCTGTTATTGGCGAAGACAATCAATCTGGTCGCGTTCACTCTGGTGCTCGCGACGGCGCTGAATCTGTTTCCGACTTTCTTTGCCCTGGCGATCCGCGGCGTGCGCGTGTGGTTTCCCATCGTCCATCTGTTTTCGATGGTCGTGCTCTGCATTTTTTGCGCCGCCGCTGTCGTCTGCACCTACGGAATCGTGATCAAGTTTCTCGATCGTGAAAAGTTCGACAACTTTGCCGCATGGTCGCAGGTAGCCATGTCGATTCTCTTCATCGGTGGTTATCAAATCGTGCCGCGTTTGCTGGCGCGGTTCGGGTCGTTTAGCTTCACTCCTTACGCGCGCTACCTTCTCCCTTTGCCGCCGGCGTGGTTTGCCGGACTAGATTCAGTCGTCGCGGGCAATCTGACATTCGGCGCAGTACTGGCAGCGATCGGACTAGCCGCGACGGCGACGCTCGCATATATCGCCATCGGCAGACTCTCGCCTAGTTATGGTGCAGGCTTGGCAAAGATTAGCGAGACGCGAACCACCGCGCCGGCGCCGGCTCGGATCCGCAAACGGCCAAAACTTTCGAATCCACTCTTGCGTTGGTGGCTGCGCGATCCAATTGAGTTGTACACGTTCAGACTCGCCGCCGCCTACATGCGTCGGGACCGTGACATCAAGTTGCGGCTCTATCCATCGCTCACGATGTTTCTGGTCTTCCCTTTGATAAACCTCTTGGATCGGAACCGCGGCTTCTCGGCCTTCGTGCCACTCCTCACGGTTTGGATGCTCGGCGTCATGCCTTATCAGGCGCTGCAGACTCTGCAAATGTCGCAGCATTACACCGCGGCAGATATCTTCGCGATCGCGCCGTTGAAGTCCGCAGCTCCCGTCTTTCATGGCGTGCGCAAGGCGACGATGTTTTATCTGTTGTTGCCGGCGCTATGCATCGCCGGATTGTTGATTGGCTATCTCGCGCCCGGCGGATTGCAGGGATTACAGCTCGCGTTGCCGGGATTGATTGCAATTCCACCGCTTTCGCTGTCGCCGGCATTGACTAACGATTACTTGCCGCTATCGCGTCCCCCCACGCGCGGCGATCAATCGTCGCGTAACATGATCGCGATGTTCATGTCGATGATCGTAATGGCAATTGTGATGGGCGGCGCTTATATCGCGTGGTCGCTGGGCGTGCTGTGGCACATGATCGGCGCGGAGATCGTCCTCGCGGTCCTCATTTATTACGGGCTGAACCGAGCGATTAAGAGCCGCCCATTGATTCGGCATTATGACGATCTTGGCCAAAAGGAACCGTCATGACGATACGTGGACGGGCATCTAGAACCGTTCTGACACCAACCCGCGCCATCAAACCTCGTCGGGCTTCTGCGGCGGTCTGGGGTTGATAATGAACGATTCATGACACCGTCTTCGGTAAAGATGCCGGGCGCAATCTGCCGACACGCATCGCGATCGATGCAGGTGAAATCTACAAAAACCGCCGTGGACGTTGGAAGGCGTAGAGCTGGATTTGTCATCGAGAGATCAGTGATGACCACAGCCGAAGGGGTTCAAGTCGCTACGTCAAGCCCGTGACTAGAATTCTTACCCGCCGGATTCGGCCTGAGAATAATTTGCCGAGACTTGCATTCCACTGAACTGGAATAAAGAAGGCACCAAGGTAAGGTGCTTGTTTGCTTGGATGAAGAGTTGCTCGACATACTGGACGTAATTCGTTACTGGTTTAAAGATATTGACAATCGCGCCGGTTGCAGCCTATCGTTCCGCCGCTTTTGTAGATTGATAGGTAAAACGGCCTAAGCCATCTCCGGAGCCTCACTATGAGACGCAAAGAGTTAATTGACGCAGTAGCGTTGATTCAGCACGCGCTAGTCGAAAGCAATATGGCGGAGAGTTTGCGCGAAAATTTCCATGGTCGGACAAAAGAGCAGTCTCCGACTCGGATTTTCCAGGCGCTGAAAGTCTACACGGTCGCGGCTACCACATTTACCGAGCCTGCGAGAGAAGTCGCTAGGATTTTGAACTTAGCCATCTTAGTAGAACCTGCGTTCTGGTCCCGCTTGAGCAAAGCCAGTCCCGACACGTACGACGCTTATCAGACAGTCACGTTTGTGATCGAGCAACTCCCTCGTATTGCAAAACTATTGCTGCAAGACCCAATAAGGGCCTTCGGCGACAGCGCTGAATCGCCCTCAGAGGTCGGCGGAAAATCACTGCTTTCTGTAATTCTAATCGAAGACAAAACTAGGTTTTCGAGTCCGGCTAGAGTAATTGAAATTATCGAGAGTATTTCAGATTTGTTTGAAGCATGCAGCATCATTCTCGAACTGCCTAATGAGAGGTTGAGTATTGCGGCCTGCGATTCCGGAAGTGATAAGTCGTTCGATTTCTTGGGTGCGGCGAAGATTGTTGAGGCGATAAAGGAAATAATCCTGTCATTGTGGGATCGCGTGGTCTTCTTCCGTGAAAAACAACTCTCGCAGCGCATCGAACTTGTAGCGCAAGCGCTGCCCGTCGTTGATCAAATCGGAGCACTCGAAAGAGATAGAAAGATTGGGCCGGAACAAGCCGAATTGCTACGGCGCAATATTCTAAGCGGCACAACTAAGTTCATAGAGTCTGGCGCCATTATTCCCGAAATCCAAGAAAAAGCTCACTTCAATCCCCGAACTCTTATGGCCCCCTCTCCGAAATTACTGGTAAGTGCGCCAGAAGAAGTTGTTACTGCGGCAGAGCAAAAGTCAGAGC
>CBFHBI010000562.1:0-3121 GCA_965653755.1 uncultured Blastocatellia bacterium | reverse complement strand
GACAAGGAAGGCTTGACGAATTGCGCGGCTCTTGTGACTTTCAGGTGGCATTCAATTCCATATGGAATACACGGACGCGCCCGCGCAACCCCAACAAGTCGTCGGGGAGACAAAGCAATGTCCGTATTGCGGAACAACGTTGCCCATGAATGCGACCGCCTGTACCAACTGCGATTGGACAATTGGAGCGACCAAGCCGGCAGAGCCGAAAGCGAGCGACGCGATGGCGATCCTGCTCAGCATCATTCCGGGTCTGGGCCACATCTACAAAGGACATCGCGTGATGGGCGCGTTGATTCTTTTTCTCATTACCCCTACCGCGATTGCTTTCGCGATCATAGCCGCTATGGCATCGGCCGGTTGGGGAATTCTTATGCTCATTCCCTATTGGGGAGCAGTGATGTTACATGTTTGGGCGATCGACGATCGCGTGACGCCGACACCAGACGAAGGCGAACAGTACTGAGACGTTATATCGTTAAAGCGTTGAATGGTTACACCGGCAGGCGGTTCACGAGTCTCGATTCTCGTTTTACGAGCCGAGAATCCAGGTAAGTTTTCCAGACGTTGGATTGACGTGCGCCGCTGGATACTGCGTGTCGCCGTTGATTACGCCCTCGATTAATTTCGGCTGCTTCTTTGCGTTCACCAAAAAACAAACGTTACGCGCGTGATTGATCAGCGGGAACGTGAACGTGAGTCGCCATGCATTCAGTTTGACGACAAAATTCGCTACTACTCGTCGGGTCGTTTCAGTTAGCGCAGCGCTTTCGGGAAAGAGCGAAGCCGTATGACCATCGTCACCTACTCCGAGCAAAATCAGATCATGCCGATAAATCTGCTCACCCCGCTGCATCGCCAAAAGATCGAGATCCTCCTGATATTGTTGGGCTGCGATACGCGGCTCGATTTCACCGCGCATTCGCATGATCGATTTCTCAGGTACGTTTGCCGGAGTGAACAACGTTTCACGCGCCATTCGGAAATTACTCTCCTGATCATTCGAAGGGACACAGCGTTCATCACCGAAGGTAATCAAAATCCGCTCCCACGGGAAATCGAGACCGACTCGCGCTATTTCCGAATAAACTGGTCGCGGCGTGTTGCCACCCGATAAAGCGATCCGAAATTCGTGGCGCTCGGCGAGCGCTTTGTGCGCGAGATCGATGATAAAATTGGCAGCGTCGGCGACGATGTTTTTCGTGCGAATGACTTCGCCGGCCATGCTTAGATAGCGCAGTGCGATTGCCCACGCTTTTCCAAGTAACGCTGATGATATTCTTCGGCTCGCCAGAATTTCAGCGCCGGCTCGATCTGAGTTACGATGGGGCGATTGAATTTTCCGCTGGCAGCAAGCTTTTGCTTTGACGCTTCGGCTGCAGCTTTCTGCTCGGGTGAGTGATAAAAAATCACCGAGCGATATTGTGTGCCGAGATCAGGGCCCTGCCGATTCAATGTCGTTGGGTTGTGGTTCGACCAGAAGACATCAAGTAGTTGGTCGAAACTGATTTGTCCGGGTTCGAACTCGAGCTGAACAACCTCGGCATGCCCCGTTTCATCGGAGCAAACATCTTCGTAACTTGGATTCTCCTTATTGCCGCCGGCATATCCAACCGCGGTCGATGTCACGCCTTTTAGTCTGCGGAAGGTGTCTTCCACGCCCCAAAAACAACCCGCGCCAAATGTCGCTTTCTCCGTTGCCATCCTCAACAATCGAACGACGGTGAGTACGACGCAAGCCGTACGAGTTGGCGCTTGAATTCCCCTCGGTGCCCAACAACGATGTCAAGTCATGCCTGAACCGACCACAGTTGAACAAACGCGCGCTCCGCTTCTAATTCGTCTGCTTAACAAGGGCGGAGCGGCGCTCGACACGTTCGGCATTGGACCCAAGGCCCCGACCCCCCAACAAATGATCGAAAAAGCCAGGCGTCGCTGTCAACTGGATGATTTTGGCGACGGTGAATTTTTCGACGCGCTTTCGCGTTTGCTGGACGCTTGTCATCGCGAGGCGCGGCTAAACATGATCGGAAAAATGGCGGTGCGCAGTGACGTCGTCCGAATTTTGTGTAATCGCCTTTTGCTGACACGCGATCGCCGTCACTATCCCGAGATCGCGCAGCAAGAAATTCGTGAGCCGGTCTTCATCGTCGGCTTGCCGCGCAGTGGAACAACTCTGTTACATATTCTGTTGGCAGCTGACCCGACGCATCGCGCGCCGTTAACCTGGGAAGTTATGTCGCCGTCCCCGCCGACGCCGGAAGATCGAGAAAAGCGAATTCAACAGGCAGCACGCAATCTGGCGGCGCTGCGGTGGCTGGCGCCAACGTTCGAGGCTGTCCACGCCACAGGCGCGGAACTGCCTCAGGAATGTGTCTCCCTGATGAGCCCGACATTCATGAGCGACCAGTTCGATACCATGTATAACATGCCGACTTACCGCGCCTGGTTTTTCAGCAGAGACTTGCGGCCGGCTTACGAATTTCATCGCCGCTCTTTGCAACACTTGCAGTTTCGGCAAGCCGGTAAACGATGGATTTTGAAAGCGCCGGCCCACATGTTTGCTACGCCCGCTCTTTTGTCGATCTATCCCGATGCCCGGTTTGTTCAGATCCACCGCGATCCATTGGAAGCGGTGGTGTCCGTTTCAAGCCTCGTGACAATCCTGCGACGCGTCTTCAGTGATTCGGTTGATCCCGTCCAGGTCGGCCACGATGCACTAATTTATTGGTCGCAAGCGCTAAAAACTTTCCTGCGCGCGCGCGATCAACTTCCAGCTTCGCGTGTTTGCGATCTGCAATACGCAGATCTTCGCAGTGACCCAATCGCCGCCACTCGACATGTTTACGAGCATTTTGGTTGGAGCTTGTCCAAAACGACTGAGGAGCGAATCCACACTTTACTCGCGCAGCAAAGGTCACAAACGAACGGTGTACATCGCTATGACGCCACCTATTTCAGATTAGGTGGAATGAACGGATTTGAGGAATACTGCGAGCGATTTGGCTTTTTGTCTGCACGATTGAGCAAGCCGAAAGAACGCGCCCAAGCCGCCGCTTGAAGTCGCGCAACTCTTCAGCGATTGACGAGTGCCGGTCGATTTTGCGGAGCGGGCGCAGTC
>CBFHBI010000561.1:0-3123 GCA_965653755.1 uncultured Blastocatellia bacterium | reverse complement strand
CGATGACGTTGGCCGAAGCCGATGCCGTTGGGCAAACGAGCGCAAGGGCGAGCAGAAGTCGTGGCAGAGTTGCCGACATCGTGTCCTCCCGGTTTCGTGCAGACGGCTTTGCGTGCGAGAAGCCTACCGGCAGGTGCGCGCCGCGATTATCCGAAAATTGCCAAAAACGCGGCGCGGCCGACCTCCGCGTCATCCCGCGGCCTGCTATACTCGGCCGCGATCGAGGGAAGGGCGTGCCGATGGATGTCGCGGCGTCGCCACGCCACCTCGGCGGAGGCAGTCCGGTGTCGCGCGCCATGCGCTGGCTGAGAAAGATGAGCGGCGGCAAAGAAACGCCGACAACTTCGCCGCAATTCACTTCGCGGGCGCACACCGATGCGCCACACCAATCGCTCACGACGACAATCGCCGATCGGGCCAAGAAAAGTCTCGCCGTGCTGCCTTTCAAAAATCTCAGTAACGATCCGGCGGCGAGATTTTACGAATTCGCTTTGGCCGATGCCGTCATTACCGAACTGGCGCGCATTCGATCGCTGGTCGTGCGGCCGTCATCGGTGATGTCGAAATATCAAGGCCAGGCAGTCGATCCGCCGACGGTCGGGCGCGAATTAAATGTGGACGCCGTGTTGTCTGCCGGGTTTCTGGCCACCGCGGGACATTTTCGCGTAAACGCGCACCTGCTCGACGAGAACTCCGGTGAAATCATTTGGAGCGATCGGGTCGATGCGACGGCGGAAGATATCATCACGATTCAGGATGACATCACCAAGAGCATCGTCGATGGACTGCGACTGGAGTTGACCGCCGATGAAGAGAAAGGATTGGCGCAGCCCGCGACCGTCAACGCTGAGGCTTACCAGGAATATCTCCGCGGGCGCGATCGGTTCGCGCGATTCATCTTCCGCACAGTTGCCGCCGATGACTGCGACGCGGCGATGGCCCACTTCGGGCGCGCAATCGAGTTGGATTCTGAATTCGCGCTGGCTTATGACGGGCTCGGCGCTTGTCATGTCAATCGCGTATTCAAAGGTTTAGGCGGCGCGGAGGATTTCGAAAAAGCCGAAGCCGCATTCACCCGCGCCCTCGCCATCGATCCGAACATCATTGAAGCTCGCATGCTGATGGTATTCGTGCTGCTTTGGCGCGGAGAGAAACAGAAGGCCCGCGAAGAGGTGGCCCGGGCGCGCCACGAGATGCCCAACGAAGCCGTGGTCCATTTTGTGAAGGCGGCGCTGCATCGCCTCGATGGTGAATACGATCGCGCGTTGCGGAGTTACGATCGTTTGGTGCATCTCGATCCGGCGGCGTTCGTCGTCGTCAGTTATAACCGCGCGCTGATCTTTCTTTATCGGGACAAGCCCGACGAAGCCATGCGCGAGGTCGATCGCGCCGCTTCGGTCGAGCCCAACAATCCTCTCCTGCGCAGTGTCCGCGCGCAGCTTCAATTTTATCGCGGCGAAATCGATCAAGCCACGTCGCTGTTACGCGAAGTCCTGGCCCAACATCCAAACCTGCACGGCGTGCGGCCCCTGCTGGCGATGTGCCTGAGCGCGCTGGGCGATCGCGCGGCAGCTTTGGCGGAGTTGAATGACGACGTGAAGCGCACGGCTTCAGTTGACGCGGACATTGCCTATGCGGTGGCTTCCGTTTACGCGCTCAATGGCGAGACTGACGAAGCCTTTGCCTGGTTGCAGCGATCGATTGCGCTCGGCAATGAGAACCGATCTTGGTTTGAGTCAGATCCGAATCTGAAGTCGTTGAGAGATGACGGACGGTTTGGCGTGATTATGAGTTCCATTTCCCCACCGCGATCAAAGTAGCAGCCCGCAGGGCTGACAGAAAGTAGCCGGTTGGTCGCAGACCACCGGAACGAATCCAAAGGATGGCCGCACTCCGAAGGAGTGCCAGAAAAGAGACCAACTCTCATGGGCTCGGCGTTCTTCTCACTTCATTACCATGTGGTCTTCTCGACAAAGGAACGACGACCGACCATAAAATCGGAATGGCGCCCGAGACTCCATTCTTATCGCGGCGGAATGGTGCGTGGACTCGATGGAGTCGCGGAGACGTTGGCGGCGTTGAGGATCACGTTCACCTGTTGATAAGTCTGCGACCCGTGCATTGTTTGGCTGATTTCATGCGTGATGTGAAGAAGGACTCGACCAATTGGGTGAAGGATAATATTGATCGAACGTTTGCATGGCAGGAAGGGTACGCAGCTTTTACTGTGAGCCCATCGGCAATTGATTCCGTGCGTCACTACATTGAGAATCAAGAAACACACCATGTGAAGCATTCATTTGTTGGTGAATTGAGGGAGCTCTTGGGCCGCGCGGGTGTCGCGTATCAGGAGAAATACCTGTTGTGATCTGGCACTCCCTTCGGGGTGCGTAGTTATTTTTGCTTCTGGTCCGGTGGTCTGCGACCAACCGGCCACTCTCTGAAAACCCTTCGGGTTGAAGTTCGCCGGCTACTCGCTGTGCATCTTCCGGGCCGAGTCAACTCTCACGCGGATGGTACTGACTCGTTTGCCACGTTATAGTATCCCCCAACCATGACCCAGCGCGCGGCAATCAAAGCAGTCAGATCTTTTCTTCCCGAAAACAAACTAACCAACGAACAACTCGCAGAGCAGTTTGGCGACTGGCATGCGAGTCAGATTCTCTCGAAGACCGGTGTGGCGACGCGGGGTGTGGCTGCGCCGCATGAGTGCGCGTCGGATCTCGGCGTGGCGGCGGCTAGACGTTTGTTTGACGAAGGCGTCTGCTCGGCCGACGAAATCGATTTCTTGATCTTCTGCACGCAAAGTCCCGACTACTTCACGCCGACCACGGCGTGCTTGATGCAGGACGCGCTGAGATTGCCCACGAGCTGTGGCGCCGTCGATATCAATCAGGGATGTTCCGGATATATCTATGGACTGGCCTTGGCCAAGAGCCTGGTCGAAGCCGGCACTGCGCAGACGGTCTTGCTCATCACCGCGGACACTTACATGAAGTTCATCAATCGTCGCGATCGCTCGCTGCTCACTTTGTTCGGTGACGGCGCGGCGGCGACTTTGGTGCGCGCGGTCGAAAGCGAACGGGAATTGATCGGTCCATTTGTGCTGGGGTCCGATGGCCG
>CBFHBI010000560.1:0-3124 GCA_965653755.1 uncultured Blastocatellia bacterium | reverse complement strand
CGATCTGATCGCGGCCAGCGTGCTTTCCGGCAATCGCAACTTCGAAGCGCGCGTGCACCAGAGCATCAAAGCGAATTTTCTGATGAGCCCGCCGCTGGTGGTCGCGTTCGCGCTCGCCGGGACCATCGAAAAAGATTTGTCGAAAGATCCTCTGGGCCAGAACGACAACGGCGAGGATGTTTATCTGAAAGACATCTGGCCGACGATGGAAGAAATCGGCGGCGTGATGAGCGATGCGCTCGATGCCGAGACGTTCCGCAGTCTGTACGGAAACTTTTCCGATCAAAATCCGATGTGGAACTCGATTCCGACTACGCCGGGTTTGACTTATCAATGGGATGCGAACTCGACTTACATCCAGGAGCCGCCGTTCTTCGAAGGCTTCGGCGCGGAAGTCGGCGAGATGGCGAACATCGAAGGCGCGCGACCGCTGGCGATCTTCGGCGACTCAGTCACCACGGATCACATCAGTCCCGCCGGCGCGATCAAAGCGACTTCACCCGCGGGAGTTTATCTCCAGCAGAAGCGTGTGGACGTCGCCGACTTCAACAGCTACGGCTCGCGGCGCGGTAATCATGAAGTGATGATGCGCGGCACGTTCGCGAACGTGCGCATCAAAAACCTGATGGTGCCCGGAACCGAAGGCGGTGTGACGCTTTATCAACCCGAGGGCGAACGCATGAGCATCTACGACGCGGCGATGAAATATCAAAGCGAAGGTCAGCCGCTGGTCGTCATCGCCGGTCAGGAATATGGCACCGGCTCGTCGCGCGACTGGGCCGCGAAGGGAACTCGTCTGCTGGGAATCAAAGCGGTAGTTGCTGAGAGTTTCGAACGCATCCATCGCAGCAACCTCGTCGGCATGGGTGTGCTGCCGTGCCAATTCAAAGAAGGCATGAACGCCGCGAGTTTGAATCTCGACGGCACCGAAACCTTCGACATCACCGGCCTGGTCCCATCCGATCACAATTCAAACGGCAACAGCAACACGTTCGAAGTCAAGCCACGCATGGACGTGACCCTAACGATTCATCGAGCCGATGGATCAAGCGATCAAGTGCCACTCACCTTGCGCATCGACACGCCGATTGAGATCGATTACTACCTGCATGGTGGGATTCTGCCGTATGTGTTGAGGCAGTTGTTAGCAGGGACGACTGGGTTTTGATGGATGATGTTGCAGACAATCCCTTTTCAACGACATCTGATCGGATTAAGATGAAGTTTATGAAACTGCGTCTTGTAGTTGAATTTGATGTCGAGACCGGACGGTACTCCTCAGTCTTTCCGGAGCTGCCCGGTTGCGCATCGGCGGGTGTCACGGAAGAAGAAGCGATCGCCAATGCCAAGGAAGCTCTTGAGCTTTGGTTTGAACGTACCGATATTCCGCTTGATGAATCTGCCAGGTTGCTGGAACTTACGGTCTGATGGCCCAGCGCTATCCAGTCTGTAATGCCAAAGATGTAATTCGCGTGTTGAGGTAGGCCGGCTTCATCCGGATTGGCCAAAAAAGGTAGTCGCCAAAAATGGCGTCACCTCGATGGCCGTCAGGTGATCGTCGCCGATCATGGCAACAGACCCATTCCCATCGGAACTCTCAAGAGCATCATCGATGGATCGAAATTAAGTGTTGATGATTTTCGCTAACGTGAAAACCAGAACACGCGCCCTCCGTCCACGCTCGCGCTACGGCAGCACTTCACGTTCCAAGGCTTTACGATCCCACCCCGCCAAATTCGCTCCTGCTTCGTACGTGCTCTGACAAAAATCCATCAGCGCGTTCTCAGGTGATGATGATTTGCGCACGGCATCGTAGGGCAGGAAGAATTCGTTCACGTCCTTTGAATAAAACGCAGCTTCGGGTTTGACTTTGGCTTCGCCGAAACCGGCGGGTTCCGGGGCGGCGTAGGCGTAGAAGGCGGCTTGGAAGCCGTTGCCGCCGGGCCAGAAGCCGTGGCTGATGACTTCGTGCGAGTAGGCTTCGATGGTGATTTTGTCGGCGCCTGCGCGCGGCGGCGCGGTGCGGCCGGAGAAGCGGGTGACGGCGTGATCGAAGCTGCCCCACCAGAAATGCACGGGGCTGACTTTGCCGATGAAGCGTGCGCGGAATTGTTTGAAGACATCGTCGATCGAGACCAGCGCGCGCCAGAATCGGTTGACGTAATCGGCGTCGTACGATTTATGAATCTGATCCTGATCGAAAGGAATTGCTTCGCGCACGGCTGAGAACGGCGAAGGCACCTCGACGGGTGTAGTCCAAATCTTCACATCGATTCCTAAATCATGAAGTGTCGTCATCAACTCTTGATAAAAATCTGCGACCGACTGTGCTCGCAGGTCGAGTGTGGTTAGCGCGCCGTCGCTGCAATCGATGCGCAGCTTGTGATCGATGAAATCGAAATAGATTTCGAAGATCCGATCCTGGTAAGGCATCGGCGAGGTTGTCAGTCCGCGCGCAGTAACGTAGAGCGGCACGTTCCACCAGTGGTTGACGAGCGGCGTCTGTTTCAGACGAATCTTGCCGACGATTTGCGTCCACATGTGCACCGTCGCGAGCGTGTCCTGCCATTCTTCGAGGATGAGTTCGGGCCAGTTATGATTCATGCACAAGACAGTAAGCCCGTTTGCATTTTTTAGGCAATAAAAGTGCGTAGACCGGCTTGCGTAGCGTGGTTATGATCGGTGCATGGTCGACCGATTCATCCCTCCGCACGGTGGTTACGAGAGTCTTTTGTCCTTTCAGAAGGCGAGAGTCATTTACGACGCCACGGTGTGGTTTTGTGGTCGTTACTTGCAGCGAATGGATCGCACGAATGATCAGATGATTCAGGCGGCTCGCTCGGGTAAACAGAATATTCTCGAAGGCAGTTCCGCATCGGCAACGTCCAAGAAGACGGAGGTGAAACTAACGAATGTTGCCAGGGCCAGTCTGGAAGAGTTGTTGGAAGATTACCGTGACTTTCTGCGTGTACGCGGATTGCGGCTCTGGGAGAAGAATAGTCGCGAAGCTCTTTTTGTGAGGAAGCTCGGTCGAACCGGGAATGTGACGTATGAGGCGTATAGGACTTATATTGAGATACCAATTGACGCCCGTGTAAACCGACTGCGCGCGATTCGACTTCGC
>CBFHBI010000559.1:0-3128 GCA_965653755.1 uncultured Blastocatellia bacterium | reverse complement strand
CCGTGATGAACGATCGCATCGTCGGTGTAGCCGGACATAAACAGCACCTTCATTTCCGGGCGCGACTCAAGCAACCGGTCTGCCGTTTTGCGCCCGCTCATCCCCGGCATGACAACATCCGTGAGGAGCAGATGAATCTGTCCATCGTAGTTGTCGCTAATCGCCAGCGCCGCGCTCCCGCTGGCTGCTTCCAGGACTTTGTAGCCATAAATCTCGAGCGCGTCGCGCGCCAGGTTTCGCACGAGTTCCGCATCTTCGACCAGCAGCACCGTTTCACTCCCCCGTAAAGTAGCTTTGCGTTCCGGCGAGGATTTGGTTTCCGTGATTTGCTCTGCGACACGCGGGAGGTACAACTTGAAAGTCGTGCCGCGATCCGGCTCGCTGTAAACCCAAATGTTGCCTCCCGACTGTTTGACCGTGCCGTAAACCATTGCCAGCCCCAAACCCGTTCCTTTGCCTGGCTCTTTAGTCGTAAAGAACGGTTCAAATATGCGGGAACGCGTCTGCTCGTCCATGCCGGCGCCGTTGTCTGAGACAGCCAGCATCACGTAACTCCCCGCTCGCACTCCGACATGGCTGTCCGCGTAGGCTTGGTCGAGTTCCGCGTTGTCAGTTTCAATCACAAGCTTGCCGCCGCGTGGCATCGCGTCGCGGGCGTTGATGACCAGGTTCATCAACACCTGTTCGATTTGCCCGAGGTCGGCATTAATGCGGCCTGCTTCGGGTTTCAACGAGGTGATGAACTCAATATCTTCACCGATCAGCCGCTTCAACATCTTGCTCAGGTTGAGTACCAGCGAGTTGATGTCGAGCACGACCGGTTGAAGAACCTGTTGGCGACTGAAGGCAAGCAGTTGACGGGTTAGCGAAGCAGCGCGCTGGCCGGCTTTGATGACCTCTTCGACGTTACGCCGCAGCGCTGAATCTTGGGGCAACCGCTCGAGGGTGAGATCGCCGTAGCCCAGAATAGCAGTCAGAAGATTATTGAAGTCATGGGCCACGCCTCCGGCCAGCTTGCCGATTGCCTCCATCTTCTGTGATTGGCGAAGCTGTTTTTCGAGCTCCCTGTGCCTGACTTCTGTCCTTTTCTGTTCGGTAATGTCGCGGGCAATCCAAAGAACTGAACTCGTCGATAACGGCGAAACGCTGCCTTCAAACTGAATCTTGCCCTTTTCAGTCTCTAGTTCGTATTCAAGGCGGTGCAGCTGCGCTTCGCTTAAGGCCCGACGGACATGGCTGAGGAAGAAGTCAGCCTGTGGTTTGGGAAACACCTCATGCAAAGTCTTTCCAACTAATTCAGCGGGCGACCTGTATAGGTATGAGGGATCGGTTGGCGCGATTTTCAAGTAACGCCCTTCAGCATCGAGCACGAGAATTACATCGGTCATCGCGCCAAAGAGCGCGCGCAACTCGGCCTCAGAGGCTTTCAAAGCTTCCTCGGCCCTTTTTCTGTCAGTGATGTTCGTCATCATCCCCCGTATGCCCACTACCCGGCCGCCCACGACTGTGGGACGGCTCGAGGTGCGCACCCAGACCACTTCTCCGCTCCTGGTTTGAATCCGATATTCGAGTGGCCCGAGTTGATGACTGAGGACTTGGCGAAAGCTGCGCTGAACCGCTGGCACGTCGTCAGCAAAGATGAACTCTTTAAATGAGCGGCCCACGAGTTCTGATGGATGATAGCCGGTCAACGGCTCGATTACTGGGCTGATGTAGGCCAGCAACCCATCCTCGTCCAACGCAAAAATCACATCGTTCAGGTTTTCGACTAGTTCCTGGTACTTCGCTTCTGATTCATGAAGCGCCCGGCTCACGTGGCTGTGTTCGATCAGTTGCGCGACCTTGGTAATCAGCCGCATCGGGTCGTAGGGCATTTCCAGATAATCATCGACTCCAACCTTTAAGCTCGCGATCATGTCCTGGCTGTTCTGGACATCGACAGTGATTAACAGCACGGGCGTGTCACGTAGTTCGTCATGCTCGCGCATCAGTTTACGCATCTCGAAGCCATCCATTCGTGGCGTCAAAATGCCGCTGATGACCAGATCAGGGTGCACGGTCTGCGCGATCTTGATACCCTCGCGCTCGTTCAGCGCAGTCAAGACTCGATAAGCCGATCTGCGTAGCAGTTCTCCCATGAAACGCAATTGATCGGGTATCGCGTTCACGATCAGCACTGTGGATATAACTGCCTCCAAGTTTTCTGCGAACTCCCAGTTGACGTTCGTGTCGGACGTTTCGTGATCGTCCGCGGCGCTGGAGAAAGCTTTGCCGCCTAAATAAGTTCGCGGCTCGACAATTCGTGTGTTGTTGCGGTAAGGACTCACAATTCACCTCCCACAAAGCGACCGATGCCTGAGCATCCGCCGACTATGTTCGTACTCACAATCTGTCGGGGTCATTGTTGAAGGGAGTCGAAGTTGGTCTCCACTCAGACTCCGTCCGAAATTAATCCTAGTTAATCGAGACAGAGAGCACTATCTTGGTGACTCAGATTTCTTTGTCCGATTTTGGCAGACAGTCCAGGCTGTTTTGAGGGCGATAAAATGGCGATGGGATCACTGGTAAACCAAGTCTGATGGACTGGGCTTTGCACTAAAATTCGGGCTTAAGGTTTGACGGGACGTCCAGTGCTGGGAACGCGGACGCCCACGTCCGCATCGTTCGGCACACGCAAGCCTGGCGGCTAACGAATTCATTTGATTTCTTGGTCCGCTAACAGCGGTTGCGGACGGGGGCGTCCGCGTTCACAGCACGCGACGTTCACTTTGATTCAAACGACTTTTTGTGCAAGCCGATGGAGTACGCTGGGTTACTCTACCAATCTGCGTTCGATCGCATAGCGGGTTAGTTCGGCGTTGGTCTTCATAGTCATTTTTTCCAGAATTCGTGCGCGATAGGTACTGATGGTGCCTACGCTTAAATTGAGCAGCTCGGCGATCTCGCTGACTGTCTTTCCGGAAGCTATCAGACGCAAGACTTCAAACTCGCGATCCGACAGCGCCTCGTGTGGCGCGCCATCCGTACCCTGCCTCAGATCCACAATCAGGTTCTCGGCAACTGCAGGACTGATGTACATTTCACCGCGCGCAATCTTATCTACCGCCTGCGCCAATTCCGACCGAGCA
>CBFHBI010000558.1:0-3131 GCA_965653755.1 uncultured Blastocatellia bacterium | reverse complement strand
ATGGTTTCATAAGCAGCCGGCTGAGCGCCAGGCAAAACTGCGCGCCGGCTTGACGCCTGAACGTGAGACGGCGGTGCTCGCCGCCTGGCACGCACAGCAGAAGCCGGGCGAATAATGAAAAGAAGCGGCACAGCCTGGTACCTGCTCGTCGCAAACACTTCTCTAATCCGCAAAAAGATTGACGCTTCCAAGCGTTAGTCATAGACTCTGCGTCGCTCTTCAATCCCACTTACACGAGGGTTCCCACACTATGCCGTCAAACGATCCCCAAGCTATCAAAGATCAAAACGATCCCATCAAGCATGTGATCCTGCTGTTGATGGAGAACCGTTCCTTCGATCAGATGCTCGGATGTTTTCAATCCGTGTATCCGGAGTTGGAAGGCATCGACGAAAGAGAAAACGCGCCGCGCAGATTTAACCTGGATGACCGAGGCAAAAAATTCGAACAGCGCCCCACTGACTCGCAACAGATGCCTGTCGATCCGCGGCACGAGACCATCAACGTGTTGCCGCAGCTGGCGGACAACAACTCGGGCTTCGTGCGCAACTTCGCGGCCTTCTACGGCGACAAAGCGAAGGACGAGGATCGGCAGCTCATAATGAGCTATTACCCACACATGGCGCTGCACGCACTGCACCGGCTCGCGCGCGATTTCACGATTTGCGACCACTGGTTCTCTTCCGTGCCTGGGCCGACGTGGCCCAATCGTTTCTTTGCGTTCTCGGGCACCTCGAATGGCAAAGTTGATATGCCTGACGGCATTCATCATCTTGATCTGGAGAACGCGATCTTCGATCAGGATCAGGACACGATTTTCGATCGATTACATGACGGCCGCAAAACATGGAAAGTTTATTTCTTTGACTTTCCCAGTTCGTTGATTCTCACACACCAAAGACACCCTTCGAAACTCATTCACTATCACAAGGCGGACAAATTTTTTCAGGATGCCGTGCACGGCACGTTGCCAGACTTTTCTTTGATCGAACCAAAGTACGCCGGTCAGGATCAGAATGACGATCACCCACCGCACAACATCATGAAAGGCGAAAAGCTAATCGCTGACGTTTACAACGCGTTGCGCTCGAACGAAGAAAGTTGGAAGTCGAGCCTGTTGGTAGTCCTGTTTGACGAACACGGTGGCTTCTACGATCACGTCTCGCCACCGCGGGCCGTGCCGACAGATCCGCCCACCCGCGGAAATTTGGAGTATACCTTTGATCGTCTGGGCGTGCGTGTGCCGGCGCTGCTGGTTTCGCCCTTCGTCGGTACACGTGTCGAGCAAACTGAATTCGATCCCACCAGCCGGCTGAAAGATCTGATAAATAAATGGCAGCTCGGGCCTCTTGGCGCCCGCACCACTGCGGCCACGAGCATCGGCGTCGCCATCAACAACGGCCCCGCGCGCGATGACACTATTCCCTTCATCCGCATTTCGACCAGTGAGATCTTGCCGCCGCGCGCGGACCTCGAAACAGAAGGCACCAACCATCAAGTGGCGCTGGAAGAGTTCGCGAGATACCTGCGCGTGAAGAAGAAAGTCGGCGCCAATTTGCTGGAGGAAGTAGCCAATCCGCGTGGTTGGATGAAACTCAAAGCGCTAATTGGCAACGACCTTATCTGGCTCGGCCAAAAGCTGACGCGCGATCTCGACAAGAATAACGACGAGAAAATTCAGCTTGCGGTGAAGACGATGATGGAAAAAATGAAAGCGACCCAGCCGGAGGACGAGGATGTGCCGACATCGTAAAGCACTGAACGGACAATGAATGCTGCGGAACGCGTACATCCGGACGATCAACTTACAGAACATCGATATGACCGGCACAAAACAATTATAAGCGATCTTGGCTCACGTTGATGAAATCCGCTCATTGACCAAATCGCTTGCGATACTCGGTTGAGGTGATGAACGCTTTGACCATTTCTGAGTTCACGTAATCGCCGTTAAAGGCACTCAGTTTGTTCAGCCAGAATTGCCAGCCGGCGTAATCTTTGTCAGGCAGGTCATCGGGATTGCGGCGGAGGTAGCCAACGTACTGCATCAAGACGAAGGCACGATTGAACTCCTGAGCATTGAAGGTTGAGTTCTCGGCAACGTCGCGTAACGCGCGGCCCCGTGCATGGAGATCCGCGCTGGTTGCGGCGGCGGCGAATTCGTTGATTGCTGCGTCGCGCTCGGCTACCGTCGGCGCCACACCGGTATTTGAAAATAGTGCATCGACAAATTGCGCGGGGGTCATCGTCGTAGGATACGCGGCCGCGAATCGCCCACGTTGCACAAAATTGAAAGTGAAAGTTTGCTTGTTGGTCTCGAGAACTGACTGCCAGCCCGGCTGCGTGACGACGACGTTTAGTCCGATCTGTTGAGTATCTGCCAGGAATTCGATATATCGAACTACGGGAACTTTGATCGCCTGCGCCCCGTTCATGCCCTCGGCATCACCATATGCTGCTTTGTAGATCCGCTCGACCAGATATCCCGTCTGTTGAAATTCAATCGACACGAAGAAAGCTGCCGAAACGTTCACGCGCTTCACGTCGACACATGCCGCGTCGCCGTTGCACGAATAAATCTGATCGCACCAGAACGCCAAGCCGCTAGCGTCGGCGGTGCGATTAAGGAAATCGGAATAATGCTGACTGACGAAGAACTGAGTGTCGTCAATCTGGTTTGGCTGAACCTGTCCGGTGAAGCTGAGAACCTGGGTAACGTTTGAAGTTGTGTTAGTTACGCTCGCTGGAGTGAAAGTGTAGCCGGTCTTTTGTGGTGTGAACGTTGCCGTTCTTGGCGGGACGTTGACGAGAGGAATCCCAACGCCGATGTTGACGACTCCGAACGAGTTAGTCTGAGCGAACGTGTACGGATCGTTATTGATTTTGATTCCCACGGCCCCGATACCCACGCCTGAAGAATCCTTCACCGTGATCTGGTAAATCGAAAAGAAAGATATCCGCAGGTCCTGTCTGGTATCGGCGCTAAGATTGTTCACCGTCGCGCCGAAACTAGCAGTGTCAAAGCGTCCGGGAATCGAAGCTGACAGATTGTAATTGCCGCCGGCTGGAAGATTCGGAAAGGAATAGTTTCCATTGCTGTCCGTTTTCGTCGTGCCGAGTTGTGAGCCGCT
>CBFHBI010000557.1:0-3131 GCA_965653755.1 uncultured Blastocatellia bacterium | reverse complement strand
CCGGCGGAGGTGGTGGTCTTGAAGACGCTGGCCGAACAGGTAGTAATCGCGCTTAACAATGCGGGATTGCGCAAACTGGTGCGGAATCTTTCGGTCACGGATGAGAAGTCGGGATTGCTGAAGCGAGCCTCTTACTTGGATCTGGTGCTGGCGGAGACGAGGCGAGCCGCGCAACAGGCCACGCCGCTGACTATCCTGCTCATGCACTTTGGACGTGGCAGCGCCCTCGCTAAGGAATTCGGCGAGCCGGCAGTTGAGGCCATGATGGAACAGGTCGGGCAGCTCTTCTCCGCCAATATCCGCACCAACGACGTTGCGTTCCGGTATGACACCACGACGGTGGCGATCATCCTGGGCGACACCGCGGAGAAAGAAGCCTTGCTGGCTGTCGAGAAGTTGCGGAAATTAATCTCCGACGTTCGTTTGCCGGGCAAGAATCAAGCCGTTAATTTCACAGCAGGGCTTGCCGAAGCGGTCATGAAACCGACCTACGACACGGTGGATGTGGTCACGGACGTGATCAATCGAGGAGAACAGGCACTGCATGATGGGCTTGCTCAGGGCGTCGGCAGCGTTGTCGCGCTCGCGGCCAACCTTACGGCTGCAGCCGTGGCGTGACAAGCGGCAATTAGCTTTTAGCACTTCAGCATTTGGCTTGGAGCAGCATTAAGCAGTCGGCCATCATTCAGCCACCTCCTGGCGTTTGCCAGGATTTTCTCCGGTTTCGTCGTAGTCTGATGTGTACTCACCCATTCATCCTTGGTCGTACCGCAATCTATTCCTTACGTCCTTCAGTGCGGAGGCCCTAAGTGCCAACTGCTAAGTGCCAAATGCTAAACTGAACAGTTTGGCTTCATCTCGAAGCGCTTTTCTATAGTAGGTCACTTATGTTGAAACCCGGCGATATCGCCATTGTCAGCGGCGCGCGTACGCCTATGGGGCGTTATTGCGGCAAGCTCAAGGACTTTTCGGCTCAGGAATTGGGTGCCATCGCAGCGATGGGGGCTATCGAGAGGGCAGGCATCGATCCCAAAGAATTTGACCACGTCGTATTCGGCAATGCACAGCAGACCTCCGGCGATGCACTGTACGGGGCGCGGCACGTGGGGCTGCGGGCAGGACTGCCTATCGAAACCCCGGCTTTGACTGTGAACCGGCTCTGTGGGTCGGGCATGCAGGCGATCGTGAGCGCTGCGCAAATGATTCAGACGGGCGAGGCAAGTGTAGTACTGGCTGGCGGCATGGAGGCGATGTCTCAGGCGCCCTTTGTGATCCGCGGACGCGATGGCTTCACGCTGGCGCCGGGCGGGAAGCTTGAAGATTCACTCATGGTAGCCCTGCTTGATAGTTATTGCGGACTCTACATGGCGAACACTGCCGAAAATTATGCCGAGCAGCAAGGCATTACTCGACAGGCGCAGGACGAGTTCGCGCTGCGCTCACAGCAGATGGCAGACGCGGCCTACCATGAAGGTCGCTTACAGGAAGAACTGGTGGCGGTGCCTCTTCGTAATCACAAGGGCGAACAGACGGCGGAGATGTTTACTGAAGACGACCACCGGCGTCCGCAGACCACGTTGGACGGCCTGGCGAAATTAAAGCCTGCGTTTGGCAGGAACGGTACGGTGACTGCCGGGAATGCCAGCGGTATCGTGGATGGCGGTGCGGCGGTGGTGATGATGTCGACCGAACACGCACTGAAGCAGAACATCACTCCGCTGGGAAGAATTGTGAATTGGGGCATCGCGGGCGTCGAACCGAAACTCATGGGACGGGGGCCTGTGCCGGCGACGAAGCTCGCACTGCAGCGAGCCGGGCTGACTCTGGATTACATAGACCTCATTGAGGTGAATGAAGCCTTTGCGGCTCAGTATCTGGCTGTTGAGAAGGAGCTGGGACTCGACCGCAGCAAGGTCAACGTGAACGGGGGCGCCATCGCGCTGGGCCATCCGTTGGGCGCGACAGGCGCGCGCTTGGTGATCACGCTGCTTTACGAATTGCGTCGGCGGAAGAAGAAATACGGGCTCGCAACAGCGTGCATTGGCGGCGGTCAGGGCATCGCGATGGTGGTGGAGAGCTTTCAGTAGAGTTCTTAAACACAGAGGATGCAGAGGGGGACAGGGAGGATTATGAAATCATTCAGGGACCCAAATGACTCCGCAGCATCCTGATGAGGCACTATGTTTTCCCCTGTGACTCACTGTGGCCTCTATGGTTAAAAAGGAATTCCTTATGGAAATAAAGAAAGTCGGTGTGCTTGGTTGCGGCTTGATGGGTTCGGGCATTGCGCAAGTCGCGGCGATGGCAGGGTTTGATGTCACTTCGCTTGAAGTCGAGCAGAGACTGATCGACAAGGGTTTTGCGGGAATCGACAAATCGCTGACGAAGTTTGCCGAGAAGGGCACGCTGAAGGAGAAGCCCGAAGCGGTGCGTGCGCGGCTCAAAGGCACTACCAACCGTCAGGATCTGGCCGATTGCGACATCGTCATCGAGGCCATCATCGAAAACGTGCAGCAGAAGAAAGATATGTACGATTCGCTGGATGGAATCGTGAAGCGCGAGGCCATTTTTGCGACCAACACATCGTCGATCTCGGTGACTGAGTTGATGGCGGCTACGAACCGGCCGGAGCGATTCATCGGGTTACACTTCTTTTACCCTGTGCCGCTGATGAAGCTGGTCGAGGTGGTAAAGACGATCGCGACCGCGCCAGAGGTGTACCACACGGCGTATGAATTCGCCAAGAAGCTGGGCAAAGTTCCCGTGCGTACCTCCGACAAGACTGGTTTCATCGTGAATCGCCTTCTGGTGCCGTACTTGTTGGACGCGATCCGGGCCTATGAAGAGGGGGTCGGGTCGATCGAAGATATCGATAACGCGATGAAGCTGGGCTGCGGCTATCCGATGGGCCCGTTCACGCTGTTGGATTTCGTTGGACTGGAGACGACTTACTACATCACGCAGGTTATGTACGACGAGTTCAAAGAACGTCGTTTCGCCTCGCCTCCGCTGTTGAAGCGCTTGGTGATGGCGGGTTGGTATGGACGAAAAACGGGCCGCGGTTTCTACAACTATGCGGATCCGGCGAATCCGGTGCCGGGTAAATTCTAGGATTGCAGAAGTTGGTCAGA
>CBFHBI010000556.1:0-3138 GCA_965653755.1 uncultured Blastocatellia bacterium | reverse complement strand
GCAAGCGGGGAGCGATTACGGTCTTGTCACAGTATCGACAGCAGCGACGTCACAAGTTTGTCACAGATGAAAAACGGCAGGCCGTTAGACCTGCCGTAAATCATTGCTAATAATGGTGAGCCGAGCAGGGCTCGAACCTGCGACCCGCTGATTAAGAGTCAGCTGCTCTACCAACTGAGCTATCGGCCCATAGCGAGATAAAAATTATACGTCGCGAGTTATCTGAGTCAAGCGAGTAGCACCTGCGGTTTTCATTTTGCAAAACCCATCCACTTCGCACAAAATGTCTATTTACGATCCGCAAACAGAAAGCTGCGCACAGACACCGACATGAATTACCGCCAAAGCGTGCTGGATTTAATCGGGAACACGCCTTTAATTAAAATTAATCGCATAAACAGAGGATTGAAGCCGTTGATTCTCGCGAAGATGGAGAATCTCAACCCCGGATTTTCGGTGAAGGATCGAATCGGCATCTCGATGATCAATGCCGCCGAACGTGCCGGCAAATTGAAACCGGGCGGAACGATTGTCGAGGCAACGTCGGGCAACACGGGCATCGGTCTGGCGATCGCCGCGGCGGTCAAGGGTTACAAATGCATCTTCGTGATGACTGACAAAGCCTCGGTAGAAAAATCTCGTTACCTGAAAGCCCTGGGCGCAGACGTGGTGATCACTCCGGTCTCGGCCAAGCCCGGGACGCCGGATCATTACGTCTCGACCGCGCGGCGCATCGCGGCAGAAACGCCGAATTCGTTTTATCCCGATCAATATTCGCATCCGGCAAATCCGGAAGCGCATTATCGAACGACCGGTCCTGAACTTTGGGAACAGACTGAAGGAAAGATCACGCATTTCGTCTCCGGCATCGGCACTGGCGGCACAATCTCGGGAACCGGTCGATACCTGAAAGAGAAAGATCCGAACATCAAAGTCATCGGCGCCGATCCGTTTGGATCGATTTACAAGACTTACAAAGAGACCGGCAAGATTCCGGAGACGACGCCCTATCTCGTCGAAGGTATCGGCCAGGAAGTGCTGCCCGGCAACGCGCACATGCAATACGTCGATGAGGTCATGAACGTGAGCGACCGCGAATCGTTTGAAGCCGCGCGTCAACTGAGCCGCGTCGAGGGAATTTTCTGCGGCGGCTCGACCGGAACAAACGCGGCGGCGGCCTTACGAGTTGCGCGCGATCTCGACGACAATGCGGTGGTGGTTTTCATCGTCTGCGACACCGGCGAGCATTACCTGACAAAGTTCCATTCCGACGAATGGATGAAAGAAAAGCGGCTGCTCGAGCCTCAGAAGATCACCGCCGGTTTAATCAGCGAAACGAAAAGCAAAGCGGCGCCTCACGATTTGATCTGCGCAGCGCCGAACGATTTGGTGGGTGTCGTGCTGGCGAAGATGAATGAATTGGGATTGACGCAAATGCCTGTGTTGGAAGATGGCAGACCGGTCGGCTCGCTGCGCGAAAACCATCTGCTGACGAAAGTCTTCAACGATCGCGATCTCCTCGATTCCCGCGTCAGCGACATCATGGAGAAGAGCTTCCCGACTGTGGATGTTGACGATGACATTAACGTGGTTTCCCGTAAGCTGCGCGCCAGTCCGGCGGTCTTGATCGAGGAGTACGGACGAATCACCGGCATCATCACTCGTCTTGATCTGCTCGACATGAGCGAGAACGGCCAGTGAATCCATCAGCGTCGTTCGAAAAACTTCACTCGTAGTTCTGGATCCAACTGTCGCATCTCGTAGAGTTCGAAGCCGTCGAGAAAATTTGCCGGTAGAAAAGTGTCGGCGCCTGCGACTGACAACGGGACCTCAGTCACAATCCAGCGATCGATGTGCGGCAAGAAGGCAGCGTAAATCTTTGCGCCGCCGATGACGAAGAGATCCGTCGTCAAAGTCTTCGCCAGGGTCAGAACTGATGCGACCGTCGCGAGCCGAACAACTGCATCGGTTGGCCCGAGGTCAGCTTTCGTCGTGAGTACGATGTTCATCCGATTCGGCAGAGGGCCTTTCAACGTCTGCCAGGTGCGGGCGCCCATGACGACCGCATTTCCGATCGTCGTCTGTTTGAAGAATTTTAGGTCGGCAGAATAATGCCAAGGCAGCGCGCCGCCCTTGCCGATAGCCAGATTTCGATCTACTGCGACGATGCCGATGATGGACATATGGACGTTAGCTCCGCGGAATTGGCAGTGACCTGAGCGCCGACGTATCGTATCATCTGCCCGCTACGACTAACGAAATCACGATCATCAAAATGAGCGGATTCTATCTGGCATTTGCGCTGACAGTCTTCGGGATGCAGCTGTATCACCTTTCGCAGAAGTCTGTGCCCGCGAACACGAACCCGTTTTTTGTGATTGCGATCGCCTACGTCGTCGGCATCGCTCTCTGCGTAGTATTAGCGTTCTTTTATCCTGGCAGGAAGAGCATCCTCGAAACCTTCCGCGCCTCAAACTGGGCCGTCTTCACCTTGGGAGCCGCGGCGGCCTTGATCGAGTTAGGCTTTCTGCTCGCATATCGCACCGGTTGGAGAATTAGCATCGCGGCGGTCGCAACGAATGCGGCCGCGGCGGTCGTCCTCATACCCATCGGTCTGTTGGTTTTCAAGGACCACTTATCGTGGCGAAATGTGATCGGATTGGTCTTCTGTATCGTGGGGCTCGCGCTCGTGATGCGTCAATAAGCGTGTCCAGGTTTAGACTGCGACGGGCGCCGCGATTTTTGCGTGGGCTTCATATCCAATCAAGCTTAAATCTTCGTACCGAAAACCCAGCAATCCTGCCAGCCCGCGCCGCCGATGATCATCGTTGATTTCAAGTCGAGGCAACGGGAACGGTTCGCGCGAGAGCAATTCGGTCACCTGCTCCAAATGATTCTGATAAATGTGATAGTCGCCAAGTGAATAGATGAACTCTCCGACCTGAAGATCGCACACGTGCGCGATCAAGTGAGTCAGCAGCGCGTATGAAGCAATATTGAACGGTACTCCAAGAAATGCGTCCGCCGATCTTTGGTAAAGCTGGCAGTGCAACACCGGGGCAGTAGCCCGACCGTCAGGGAGGGCGTTAGAATCTTCAATCATGTAATGAAAGATGGTATGGAACCTCGGCAGGTCAA
>CBFHBI010000555.1:0-3141 GCA_965653755.1 uncultured Blastocatellia bacterium | reverse complement strand
CTCGTCGACTAAAGCTGAGGCGATTTCCCGGATAGTCGTAAGACGTTCGGCGCCGACTGTCTTTCTCGACGGCAGACCGCGGAGTGATGGTTTGGAAAGCTGATCGATGAGAGCTGCCTGAGAAGTACTCATAATTCCCCCTGATGAATAAAGATGCAGAAAACAAACTATTGGGCTGCGTCTGGGGCATTAATCTTGGATGCAGTAATAGAGACGGAGAAAGTTTGGCTTCGGTTCCAACTATTTTGTTAAGACTTGTAAAGCTTCGGACACTAAGATGCGGGTAACTTTGAGCAGGTTGAGAACGTTTAATCGCCTGGAAACCGCGAGGCCGCATCATCGAGAATGTAATTCATCGCGTCCGTTGTGCGTTTCGGCAGGTTCGCTAGCTGCAAAGAACGCTTGGCGAGCGCCACATACAATTTCAAGGCATCCGTGAGTCTTTCCGCTGCGATTGCGTTGAGATGAATTCGCATCGTGTCGATGTCGCCACGCTTCAACGGGCCCGTCAAAGCGTTGCGCGGTGCCTGATGAGTCCGATTATCGACCGTGCTTTAAATTAGCGGCAAGAGGATTTGACGCGCGCGCGCCGACGACATGCCGCACTGACGCATCATCTCAATCGCGACGTCGAACAGAGCCGTCGCATTCGGCGACGCCATCAAAGCCGTGGCGTGATACAGAGGCTTCTTCGCCGTTTCTATCACAAAACTGTCACCGCCGAGGTCGCGCACCAAACGCTTTCCGATGCGAATGGCCGCGGCGTCACCTTCGAGCGAGAACTGCACGCCGGCAAACGATTGCTTGCGTTTCGTTTGATCGCTGATCGAAATCAATGGATGAATCGATCCGATGGCGATTTCGCGTTGTCGGATTGCGGCCATGACGTCCGATGCAAGTGCGCCGCTCGTGTGCATAACGGCCTTGGGGCCTCGAAAACGACTGGTCTGGAACAGTCTCGCCAAATCATTGGCGACCTGGGAGATCAAATCGTCCGGCGTGGCCACGATCAAGACATCGCTTTGCTGAATCAATTCGCGATAACGCTGAGGCAGTTCGGCTAACGGCTTTGCTCCCACGGCAATGGCGGAGGTGTGCAAGTCTCTGGCGATCCGCGTTGGGTTTGCTGTTTTCGTGAGTGCGACATTGATCGAATGGCCAGAATTCTTAAGCGCCCGACCGAGAGCAAATCCGACGCGACCGGCGCCGATTATCGCAATGGAGAACTTCGGCGGCTGCCGGGGTCGCGAGCGCGCACGTCCGCGTTGAGTCTTTCGCGTCATCGGAATCAGGATGTTCGGGTCGGGCTCGGACTCTAACACGCGATCATTCGGCAAGCAATTTCCATAGGCATTTGGGCGACTCTGGCTTATAAAGGCCGCGATGCGCAACGGCTCAACGAAATCTGCGAATAATCGATTCGCGGCGCAACCTTCGCGAGCAAACGCGGCATCATAGCGGTGCATTTGATCGTTGCAGTGCCGCCGCCTCGGGCGCTGCTCCCTAAAAAATCGAAGTGGCCGAATACGCGGCCAACCGAGGAGGAGAGGCCCCAGTTTTCTCCCGGCCCATGAAATTTTGGAGGTTCAGATGAAATTTCACCTCTCTCGCGCCGTCGTTGCATTCGGCTTGGGAGCCAGTCTGTGGGTCGGCAGCGTGAGTTCATTCGCGGCGCCGCAACAGCAGAGCAAGGACCAAACCCCTCAGTCTCAATCAACCGATCAGCAGAAGCCGTCAAGTACACCTGCGACCGATAAGGGCAAACAGGCGGGGACGCCGGAGACTTCTGCGTCAGCGAAGAGGCCGCTGCCCGTCAATGAAGACCCGGAAATGATTGGCAAGCGCAATATCAATAAGGGACTGTGGGGCAAACTGGCGGCCGGTACTGAAAAAGAAGTGAAGATGGGGCGGATGTTGGCGGCTCAGGTCGATAAGGAAGCCAAGTTCGTTGACGACCCGATTATCACCGAGTATGTCAATCGCGTCGGCCAGAACATCGTGTTGCACTCGGACGCGAAGGTGCCTTTCACGATCAAAGTGATCGACTCTGACGAGGTGAACGCATTTGCGCTGCCCGGTGGATTTTTCTACGTCAACAAAGGTTTGATTCTCGCTGCCGATAACGAAGCTGAACTGGCCGGAGTCATGGCGCATGAAATCGCACACGTTGCCGCGCGTCATGCAATGGAAAACGAACGCAAGATGGAGCTGATGGATTATGGCATGCTCGCCGGCATTCTCCTCGGTGGTCCTATTTTGAGCAACGTGCTGTACAACGGCAGCAGCTTTTTCGAAGGCATGGCGTTTCTGAAGTTCAGCCGCGGCGCCGAAGAAGAGGCGGACCGGCTTGGCGTTCAATACATGTGGGCAGCGGGTTACGACCCGGGCGCGATGGCGACCATGTTCGAGAAGCTGGAAGCCAAGAATAAGAAGAAGCCGGGCACCCTCGCGAAGATGTTTCAGGATCATCCCGCGCCAGCCGACAGACGCGCCGCAGCGCTCGCCCTGGCTGCTCGTTTTCCCGAGCGCGAGGAATACGTGATCAGCTCGTCTGAATTTCAGCGCGTCAAGAATCGTCTGCTGCGACTTTCGAACGCCCGCGTGACGGGCAGCGGCGCTATCGCTTCCAGTGACGATGGCACGCCTGGACGTCCGACGCTAAAACGTCGCCAGCCGACGCCCGACGATCCGAGCACGACGACTACCACCACGACAAATCCGGACGGGACGCAGACGCAAAAGACCGATCCAAACAAACCGGCGCCGCCAACCCTGCGCCGCAGTCCGGAACCGCAAGCGTCACCGACTCCGCAGCCGTAGCAACGAGCGGTTGGCCGTGAGCGGCGAACAGTTGGTCCAAAATTAAGGCTCTTTAGCAGCAATGCTGAAGAGCCTTTTTCACAATTCTGGTATTTGACTAATCACGAGTTCTGCCCTCTGCCAACAGGAAAAGCGAGGAGCTTAATGCGCGCTTGGCGCGGGTGACGAACTGGGTTTGATGGCCGGCTGTTCTTTCTTTACGACCGTGCTGAAGAACGACCGAAAGTAACCCCACATTGAAATGAACGACGAGATGACGACCACCCAAAGCATCGCCCGTCGCGCGGTGTAGAGCAGTCTCTGCCACTCGTTCCAAGTCGT
>CBFHBI010000554.1:0-3144 GCA_965653755.1 uncultured Blastocatellia bacterium | reverse complement strand
CGATTACATCGATTTGATCGCGTCCACCGGAATAGTTTTGTCGCGCGGCTTCGATTGAATCAAGCAACCGCGGCAAGTATCGCTCTTCGTTGTAAGCAGGAATGACGACTGAGAATTTCATAGTTTGGAGTACCGCCTTTAGGCGGCCATTGCAACGGATTCCGCCTGAAGGCGGTACTCCGAACAAACCTCAGCTTAAATCAATTAGCCATGCGTCAGCCACTCTTTTCTCGATGATGTATCGCGCGAGATTGAACCAATGCTCTACTTGATCCAACAAAGGCCCGTCGGACGAAATCACGAGGCGGTCGGAGCGCGCGATTTCGCTGTCCGGATTGAACGCCAGCTCGACCGACCACGCCCATCCGCGCAGAGCCGCAAGGCTGCGAATTCTCTGGGCCAATCTGCCGCTGTTCGAAACGGGTTTATCGAGAATCCACCGCGCCGAAAGCACGCCGAGTTCGGCCAGCGCGTTCCCGATCATCACGATCGCTGTTTCAGTTTCGTCAACCGATCGATAGGAGCCGTGAATGCTCGAAAGATCGCGAAGGCAACCATCGCGGCATCGTAGCAGCACGCCGGCGCTCAAAGCAGCTTCAATCGTGATGATTAGGTTGAAGCCGTCGATGATTACGTCCTCAGCCTTGACTGATTTGATCGACACGCAAGTGACCGCACGTTTCGATTTGCTCTGGTCGGAACAGGCCGCGCGCGAGATCGCCAGACGCTGCCTTTCGTTTAATCCGAATCGATCACCGACCAGTTTGGCCGCGCCCTTCGTTGCGTAGCCGCGCGTCAGCAGCCATGAAAGGTCAGCAACCGCAGCGCGCAGCTGCGGCAATTGGTCGCTCGAGAACAACATTCGATCTTCCGGATGCGCGCCGCGGTGTTTGCGAATGTCAGGGCTCATTTGAGTGATATATTACTGCGGCCCGCTGAACTGGAGGTTTGATTTCTAATAAATGAGACAAACGATTCTGCCGCTGCTTCTGATCATGGCCGGTTGCAGTTATACAATCGCCGCACAGACGAACGCTCCGATGTCATTGACGCAATCGCAAGCCTCGCATTTCGCTTCGCTGGCGCTGAAGTGCATTCAGAAAGAATATCCGAACAAGCCAGATCATACGATCAATGACAAAGACGACGTGCGCAGTCCGCGCGAGATGCATCCGGCGTTTTATGGCTGTCTCGATTGGCACTCGACGGTGCATGGACATTGGATGTTGGTGCATCTGTTGAAGCTATTTCCGAATTTGCCGGAGCGCAAACAAATTCGCGTGGCGCTGGACGCGAATCTCAGCGAAAAGAACATCACTGGCGAAATCGCTTATCTGAAACAGCCAAGCCGCGCTTCGTTTGAACGGACGTACGGCTGGGCGTGGTTATTGAAACTCGCCGAAGAGCTGCGCGGGTGGAATGATGAAGATGGCCGGCGCTGGTCAAAAAACTTACAGCCACTTGCGGACGCATTCGTAGAAAAATATCTCGCGTTTCTTCCCAAACAGAATTATCCGATTCGCACCGGCGTCCACCCGAACAGCGCGTTTGGATTAGCGTTCGCGCTCGATTACGCGCGTGCTGTGGGTGACAAGAAATTGGGAGCACTGATTGTAGAGCGGGCGCAGACTTATTACGGGCACGATGTGAATTATCCAGCCGCGTGGGAACCGGGCGGCGAAGATTTATTTTCTCCCGGACTGATGGAAGCAGATCTCATGCGGCGCGTGATGAGTAAAGCGGAATTTGCAAGCTGGCTTCATCGTTTCCTTCCCGGCTTGGCTCGCAACGATCCAAAGTCATTGTTGGAGCCCGCAGTTGTAACTGATCGAACTGATCCGAAGCTGGTCCATCTCGACGGCTTGAATCTCAGCCGCGCCTGGTGCATGCGAAGCATCGCCGCTGCCTTGCCGGCAAATGATCCGGCCCGCCGAATTCTCGCGCAATCGGCCGTCGCTCATGCGAACGCTGCGTTACCTTACATTGCCAGCGGCAATTACGAAGGCGAGCATTGGCTGGCGTCGTTCGCGGTTTATTTGCTGACAACGCCCGCGCCGTGACGCGGTTTACGGTTTGAATTCGCGCCGCTTTTGTTCCTCGAAGGCGGCGAATCGATCCTTCTGAGTTTGCGCCCAACTCTTAGGTGTGGCAAAGCGAATGTGCGCCGAATCATTCACGTTATCTATCAGTATTTCAAAGCCCTCACAATTAATTCTCCTGCGCGGGACGTTCTCGTCGGCCGTCCAATCTTTTGAGTTCGGCAAATGAAGCGACTCCGCAAATCTTTGCACGAGATCGCCTGTATTTCTCCAGCGCGCCCCAGCGGGGAATGCCATATAGTCGACGTCAAGCGAGACAATCCGGCGGTCAAACGCGCCGATGTGAATTCCGTTAATTCCCGAGAAGCGATCCTTTGTGGAATAGTCCGAAGGCGAGATGTTGAAAGACGAATATCCGAAATTCGGAAAGGCGTTGGATCCGGCCAGGCGCCCGACTCTCTCCGCGAGGCCCGGAAACTGTTCGAACAGCTCATCGAGAGTCATATCCAATTTGAGCCCGCGAACCGCCGGCGCCTGCGAAAGTTTGAGCGTGCACGGCTGCGCGCTGGCCGTCTGGCCGTAAACCGAAGTCGTTAACAGCAGCAGAGCGGCGGAAACAACGATGTGCTTCATAACGTGCTCCTTTCGATGAATGGAAAACTGAGGGTCGGGAGAGATGGACAGTTGTTTTTCACGACCGCGTCGATTCGATGTTCCGAAAAATTTGTGCCGTGTGTGTCTAAGACGCAATCTACGTCCAATGTTTCTTCGTTGTCAGAATGTTGTCGGGCTAGTCTCGGTTCAGAGGTTTCGGTGGGTGCAGCTATAATGAAAATGCTGAAACATAACCATGGATGAGTCTTAATAATGATTACCAAGAGAACGAATAAGATAAAATTTAACGGCCGCATTCTTTTTCTTACCGAAGATACTTCCTTAATCCGCCGACAACTCGAGGCTTCCGGCGATGAAGCCAATCGAATCGAAAATGAACTAGCGCAGCGTCTGGCAAATGACGATTTGCCGCTGATGAATAACATTTCAACCGACGAAATCACGCCGGGATGGGTTTGCTTCTATTACGACGAGACGCTCTCGCATTACG
>CBFHBI010000553.1:0-3145 GCA_965653755.1 uncultured Blastocatellia bacterium | reverse complement strand
GACGCCGCTTTTTAATTTTCTTCGGGTGGCGCATGCCGACCGCCGATTACAAAGCGCCGTCAAGCCGGCGCACTCCAAACGCGAGATTACGTCGATTGAAAGTCCGCGTGGTCGGGTGCTAGACTTTCGCGTTGAAATTCAAACCCCCTACATCGACTGACCGAAACAATCAGACATGCAGGCACTAATACTGGCTGGCGGCAAAGGGACCCGGCTGCGTCCGCTTACCGTTTACACTCCAAAACCGATCGTCCCCATTTGCAATCGGCCGTTTCTGCTTTATCAAATCGACACTTTGAAGCGCGCGGGCGTCATTGACATCACGCTGTCGCTCTCCTATCAACCTGAAAAGATCGAACAGATTCTCGGCGATGGATCGAACTTCGGCGTGAAGCTGAAATATACCGTCGAGCCGCAACCGATGGGCACGGCCGGCGCCTACAAGTTCGCTGAAGATTTAATTCGTGAGCCAACGGTTGTTTTCAACGGCGATGTCCTGACCGATCTCGATCTCAAGACCATGATTCGTCAACACAAAGATCGACAGGCTACCGCCTCGATCTTCTTGACACCGGTTGAGGATGCCAGCATGTACGGTGTCGTCGAGACAGATAAGGACGGCCGCGTGCTGCGCTTTGTCGAGAAACCCAAGCCGGGTGAAACCGATTGTCGCAATATCAACGCCGGCGCGTACATACTCGAGCCGAAAGTCCTGGACTTGATTCCCAAAGGCGAGAATTATTCATTCGAATACGGGCTGTTTCCGAATCTGCTCGAAAAAGGCGAGCCGTTCTTTGCGCACATCCCGCAGCGTGCGTACTGGCTCGATATCGGCACGCCGGCGCGTTATCTTCAGGCCCATCACGACCTGTTGGCCCGTCGCGTGACGCGTTTTCACTTGAAAGATCGGCGCGGTGACTTTGACTCGGCGACGCATTCGGAGATCGACGAACTCTCGATTATCGCGGATGATTGCACCATCAAACCTGGTGTTGAAATCATCAATTCCGTGCTCGGAAAGGGCTGCTACATCGAAGAACGCGCGCGCATCGAGAATTCGGTCATCTGGAGTCACACGCGTATCGGCACGGCAGCGCAGGTCAACGATGCGATCATCGGCCGGGGTTGTCACATCGGACGATCGACAGTTGTCGGTCCTGGCGCGGTGTTGGGTGATAAGACTTCGTTGACTGATTACACAAAGACCGGTGTGTGATCACACGCGTTAGAGTTCCAACTTCAGTTGGGCTGTTATTCTCTGATTCGAAATACCCGACTAGACTCGGTACTCTACCGCCGGAAGAGAAGAATATTCATGAACTTTGACAGCTTTCGTGCCTACGACGTTCGCGGCGTCTATCCAAAAGACCTCGATGAAGAAGCCTTCTATCGAATAGCCCAGGCGTACACCTGCCTCTTTCATCCGAAAACGATGGTGGTCGGCATGGATGCGCGCGAATCGGGTCCGGCTTTGAAACGAGCGCTCACCCAAGGTTTCGTTGACGCGGGCGTAAACGTCGTGGACATCGGCGGCATTACTACCGACATGCTCTACTTCGCCGTAGGTTCGTCTGACGAGTACTCGGGCGGCATCGTCGTGTCCGCATCTCACAATCCCAAGGAATACAACGGCGCCAAGATGGTCAAAGAGAAAGCGGCGGCGATCTCTTCCGATACCGGTCTCTTCGAGATCCGCGATCTCATCAAAGCCGATAGGGACAAAACCGTCGAGTCAGATCGCAAAGGCACCGTGGCCCAGAAGGATGTGCTTCACCCTTACGTCGAACACATCCTGAAATTCATCGATCGCTCTGCGATCAAGCCGTTCCATGTTCACGCTAATGCAAACTTTGGTTTCGTCGGCGGCGGTGTCGATTTGATCGCGCAGACTTTGGGATTGAATCTCACGCGTGTGAATTGGCAGCCCGACGGCACTTTTCCGAAAGGCCCGCCCGATCCGATGAAGGAGGCGAACCGCGCCGAATCGGAAGAGATGGTGCGCAACGGCAAGTTTGATTTCGCAGCGATTTGGGACGCCGACGCCGACCGCTGCATGTTCCTCGATGAGAAGGGCGAATTCATTTCCGGCGCGTACGTCACTGCCTTGTTGGCGGATGTGCTGCTGACAAAGCACGGCAACAACAACAAGATCATTTTCGATCCGCGCGTCATTTGGCCGACGATCAAAGTTTGTGAACGGCACGGAGCGCAACCCATCATTTCTAAAAGCGGCCACGCCTTCATCAAAGATCGCATGCGCAAAGAGAACGCCATCTTTGCCGGCGAGATGAGCGCGCATTATTACTTCCGTGAAAACTTCTACGCCGACAATGGCGTGATTCCGTTCCTGCTCGTCCTGGAACAACTCTCGCGCACCGGAAAATCATTTTCCGAAACGATGCGGCCTTATATGAAAGGTCACTTCATGTCAGGCGAGTTGAATTACAAGGTCGAGGACGCGCAGAAAACAATCGAAGCGGTCAAAGATCGGTTCAGCAAAGCAGGCCAGGACGATTTCACCGACGGCTACTCGCTCACGACCGACGATTGGCGCTTCAACATTCGGTCGTCAAACACTGAGCCGCTGCTTCGTCTCAACATCGAAGCCCGCAAACCCGGATTAGTTGAAAACATTCGCGGCGAGATCGAACCCATCATCGGATCGAAACCTCACTAGGAGCGCACGCATCACAAGGAGCGCACGCATCCCTGCGTGCGGTTCGCAGGCATCCTGCCTGCACCTTTCTCGCAATCGCAAATTAACAATTTGCGCCACCGCGGCACACTCGTTGCCAAACCAAGATCGTAGTAAATCGAAATTCCGGAGGAGGAGGAATTCTGTCATGGGATTGATCCTGCTTATTTTATTGATAATTCTTTTCTTGGGAGCGGTACCGGCCTGGCCGTACAGCCGCAGTTGGGGTTATGGACCAAGCGGCGGTCTGGGATTGATTGTATTGATTGTGATCATTCTGCTGCTGCTGCACGTGTTCTGAGCTGATACAAATCAGAACCGCGAGCGATCGAGCGGCTGAGTCGCTGTAGTAATTAACGCCTCTGAGCCGCCTTCTACTGGTCGCGGTTCTGATATTCGCTTTTGACTTTCGCCAGCCTCTGATTTCACACTGCGCGAATGCCAGAGTTG
>CBFHBI010000552.1:0-3148 GCA_965653755.1 uncultured Blastocatellia bacterium | reverse complement strand
CGCCGGAACGATTCACATCATCATCAACAATCAGATCGGCTTCACCACTACGCCGGAGGCGGGCCGGTCTTCGATCTACTCACCCGACGTCGCGCGTATGACTCAGTCGCCAATCTTTCACATCAACGGCGACGATCCTGAAGCTGCTTATCGCGCGATGCGCATTGCGCTCGCTTACCGCCAGCGATTCAAGAAAGACGTCGTGCTCGATGTAGTTGGTTTCCGGCGGCTGGGTCACAACGAAACTGATGAGCCGAGCTATACACAGCCGCTGATGTATCAGCGAGTGAAAGCACATCCCGGCGTGCGAACAATTTACGCGCAGCGATTGGTAAGGGAAGGCGTGCTGAATGAAACCGAAGTCAATGATTTGATTGCGGAACGCATTCGCCGTTATGAAGATGCGCAAGCGCGCGCGAAAAAGGTCGCCGCCGAACAAAAAGCTGCCGGCCAAATTCCCGAAGCCATGGTTGCAGAGATCGACGGGTCGCACGTTGTCGAAACTTCAATCGCCAATGAAGAGATCAACCACATCGCGCGGCAGATTTCAGTCGTGCCTGAAGGCTTCAATCTCAATCCGAAAATGGTGAGCCAGTTGGCGCGCCGCGCGAAGATGGGTGAAGGCGCGCTGCCGATGGACTGGGCTTTTGCTGAGGCGATCGCTTTTGGATCGCTCGCACTCGAAGGCACCCACGTGCGTTTGAGCGGCCAGGATTCGGGTCGCGGCACCTTCAGTCAACGTCACGCGGTTTTATACGACACGCAAACTGGCCAAGCCTGGACGCCGCTGTCTGAGTTGCGCTCGTCTGATAACTCGGGCGGCCGGTTCGAAGTCTTCGACAGCTCGCTTTCCGAAGCCGGGGTGCTCGGGTTCGAATATGGATACTCAGTCATTAATAAAGACGCGCTGGTGATGTGGGAAGCGCAGTTCGGCGATTTCAATAACGTGGCGCAATCGATCATCGATCAATACATCTCTTCAAGCGAAGACAAGTGGCGACAGACTTCACGCCTGACGATGCTGTTGCCGCATGGCTACGAAGGCCAGGGGCCGGAGCATTCAAGCGCGCGGCTCGAGCGGTTCCTGCAACTCTGCGCCGCGAACAACCTCTGCGTTTGCAATCCCAGCACGCCCGCGCAATATTTTCACCTCCTGCGTCGTCAGGTGCGCGAAGGATTTGAGCGGCCGCTGATCGTGATGACGCCGAAGAGCCTTTTGCGATTACCCGCTGCCGCATCCGCTTTGGATCAGTTGACGAACGGGGGCTTCGAACCGCTGATCGATGATTCAGAAATCGCCGATGCGAACGCAGTCGAACGCATAGTCTTCTGCAGCGGCAAGGTCTTCTATGATTTGACACACGCACGGGGCAGTAGCCCGACTGTGAAGGAGGGCGCGTCGGAACCCGAAGCGGCAAGGACGCAATCAAAGGACGCTGTCGCGATCATTCGCATCGAACAGTTTTATCCCTTCCCGCTCAGCGCGGTTAAATTCGTTCTCGCGAAATATCCGAACGCGAATGACCTTGTCTGGTGCCAGGAAGAACCAAAGAACATGGGCGCGTGGACGTTCATGGAAGGAAAATTTGAGGACCTCATACCGGGAGGCGATCGACTGCGTTACATCGGCCGCGCCGAATCACCCAGTCCTGCCACGGGAAGCTATGCCGTGCACGTGCATGAACAAGAGCGGCTGGTTAACGAAGCGATCTCCTCGTGACGCTCATGCCAAATACTTCTTGACTCTAAGAAACTGGGCCCATATAGTTCGCACCACCCATTTGGCTTCAGTCAAAGTTTCAAAAGGAGAAACCCCCGATGCACGCCGGATTCGCCCTGTCGTTTTTGGTGACAATAGGATTAATTCTGAGTGGCTCACTCTCGCCCGTCACGCAGGACGGTTCAGGAGTCAGCAGCGAGGAAAAAGAAGCAGTTCTGGCTGCGCACAACAATGCGCGAAGGAATGATGTGCCCGGCAACACGGGTGACGCAGTTCCTGCATTGGAGTGGGACGATGCTCTCGCCGGCGCCGCGCAAGCCTACGCTAAGACAATTGCCAAGACGTCATGCGCCAACGGTGCCCACGATCCCAACAACAAGGATGGAGAGAATCTCTATCAATCCATGACGACCGATTTGCAGGCGCCTCCCAAGGGTGGAGCTAACGCCGTCGCGTCATGGCTAACCGAGAAGGCCAACTACACCTATGACAATAATACGTGCAAGCCAGGAACGATGTGCGGTCACTACACGCAATTAGTTTGGCGTGATACGAAAAAGGTGGGTTGCGGAAGCGCCACCTGCACGGCAGACGACAAGCTTTATACTCATTGGGTCTGCAGATATAGCCCGGCAGGCAACGTTAACATTGAAACTACAAAGCCGTACTGAAAGATCGATAGCGAGAGCTTCTTTCGATCCTATCTTCTCAGTACCAGCGAGATCAACGCCGAAAAGATCGTCCCGAACAGAGCAAACCCGACGGACACTCCGACAAAAGCCTTCACCATGCTCGTCTCGCCTTGCTGTTGCATCAGCTTCGGGCCTACCAAAGCGAGCAATAAAACAAAGTAAAGGCTGGTGAGGATCGCATACGTCACCGCGATCGAAACTCCGGTGCCGAGTCCTTGCAGAAAAGTTAAGCGGTCGCCGTTTGCGATTCGCTTCTCTTTGATTCCCAGAAGCAACGCTACAATCGCGGTGAGATTGAATACCGCCACATCAGCGAATTGCGCCGACGACGCTTCGAAATGCAAAACAAAGTGTTTCAGCGCCACCCACGCCGCGATAATGAGCGTGACTGCGATTCCGTATTTGAGTGCGCGCTTCATCATGTCAGAACCGGGAGCGGTAGCGACCGGATCAAGTGACTGCTTCCCACGAATCTTACACTTTCTGGCAAATGAGCCAAGGCTATTTTACCGGGCGTTCTGATCCGGTCGCTACCGCTCCAGGTTCTGACACTCCGTTTAAGTTTGACCGCAAACATCGGATAGAAGCATCAATCCATTCATCCTATGATCGCGTCATCAAATTCAGCGAGGTAAAATGAGATGCTGCAAGCCATAACGAACATGCCAGACGCGCTGAACAATCCCGAGATCAAGGCCGTGCTTGCGCGTGCCGCTATCGAGCCTGGCGCTGGACC
>CBFHBI010000551.1:0-3152 GCA_965653755.1 uncultured Blastocatellia bacterium | reverse complement strand
GAAACAATCACCGCGACGGCGGCCGTAATTCCGAACTGGAACAAGAACCTCCCCGAAATCGACGACATGAACGAAACGGGCAGGAAAATCACCACAAGTGAGAACGTCGTGGCCATTACCGCGAGACCAATGTCAGCCGTGGCTTCTTTCGCGGCCCGCATCGGCGTGATCCGTTTTTCTTCAACGAAGCGGAAGATGTTCTCCAGCACGACGATGGCGTCATCGATTACGATGCCAACCATCAGAACCAGCGCCAGCATCGTGACGCCATTCAGCGTGAAGTTCATCGCGCGCATCATTCCGAAAGTTGAAATTACCGAGCACGGAATCGCAATCGCTGCTATGAAAGTCGATCGCCACGAACGCATGAACAGCAGCACGACCAGACTGGCGAGAATGCTGCCGAGTATCAAGTGCCGCGTGATTTCGTGAAGAGCCGCATCGATGTACCGCTCTTGATCGCGAATGACTTCGATCTTAATGTCGGAAGGTAGTTGCGCATTCACGCGCGCGAGCTGTTCCTTGACGCTCTTGATTACCTCGACCGTGTTTGCGCCTGACTGGCGTCGCACCTCGAGCGTTACCGTGGGCTGGCCGTTCAGACGCGAAACCGAACGCTGTTCTTTCGTGCCGTCTTCGACGCGGCCGATGTCGCGAATCTTCACCGGCACCCCGTTGATATTGGCCACGACGAGGTCTTCCATGTCCCGCGGGTTTGTATAACGGCCGAGCGTGCGCAGCACTAGTTCGCGCTTGCCGGTCTCCATGTTGCCGCCCGGCACGTCCGCATTTTGTCTTTGCAACGCGTCGCGCACCACCGTGATCGGAATCTTGTAAGCCGCCAGGCGTTCGGCATCGATCCAGACATTGATCGCGCGATCCAGTCCGCCCACGACCGCGACCTCGCCCACACCGCCGGCGCGTTCGAGCTGGACTTTGACGATCTTGTCTGCGTACTCGGTGAGTTCGCGGACCGAACGATCGCCCGACAAAGCGATCGTCAACACCGGCGTGGTGTCGTTGTTGAATTTCGAAATGACCGGCGGTTTCGCATCCGGCGGCAGGTCTCGGATCACCGTGGCCACGCGATCGCGGATGTCTTGCGCAGCGGTGTCGATATCGCGGTTCAACAGAAACGTGGCGATGACGATTGAGTTTCCTTGCACCGAGACTGAGCGCAGGTTGTCTATGCCGTCTACAGTGTTGACGACTTCTTCGATGGGTTGCGAAACCAGCGTTTCGATTTCTTCGGGAGAAGCTCCCGGCAGATTCGTGCGGACCGCTACCGTCGGAAGATCGACAGCGGGAAATCGATCGACACCGAGTTTGAAATAAGCCGCCGCGCCGACCACGACCAGCGACAAAACGATCATCGCGGCAAAGACGGGACGACGAATACAAACTTCGGCGAGCTTTTGCATTACGGCAGTGTCACCCGCGCGCGCCAGAGTGCTGGATTGCGGCTGCTGTGCAGCACGGCGAGCAATTCAATTCGATTTTGCAAAACACGATAATATAAAAGGTAGGGGAACTTCTGGACTTTAGCGCGTCTCACGTTATCGATTACTTGAACATACATCAGAGGCATTGATTGAACTCGTTTCATGGCATCTTCTACAGACATCAAGAACCTGTCCCCGAGTTGCGATTGCTGCTCTTCGTACCAATCATATGCACCAGCCAAGTCAGCTTCCGCTTCGGGCCTGAGGATGACCGCGAGCGTCATGACTTTCTAGTGAGCCGCTGCTTTACATCTTCCCAAGGAACGCCTGCATCGGGATCCGCGTCTGCTGAGGCGATTCGTTTTTCGAGCTCCTTGCGGTGCCAATCGGGAACAGGCAAGGCGTCGATTGAGTCTGGAATGCTGTCCCAAAGTTCACCAATTAATTCAAGCCGTTGGTCAACAGTCAGCGGTGTTTGGAGCAATTCAGTCGCCGCGTCGGGCAGTGTTTGTGACATAAGGTCTTCTCCTCTACCGAAGGTCGGCTGCGGTTACGGCCTGACCTGATTGAAGATTTCCTGGATCGACCACGACCGCATCGCCAACATTCACGCCCGATTTGATTTCCAGCCAGTTATCGCCCCGACGGCCAACGGTCACACTCTTTTCCAGAGTCTTCCCATTCTCAACCACGATGACTTTGTCGATGCCGGCGAAGGTCACCAAGGCGTTCGGTGGAACGGTGATCGCGGTGTTCGTTTGATTCGTGACGATCTCCGCCTTCACAAAAGCGCCGGGGCGGAGGCGGCCGTTATTGCGCACGTCGGCTTCGACGGAAAGCACACGGTTCTGTTCGCTGATGGTCGGACTCAGTCGTTTGATGTAACCGAGATAAGTTTGATCGTCGCCCTCCATGCTGACACGTACGCTCTGACCCATCTTGATGCCGTGTGATTCGCGCTCGGGAACATCGACGCGTAAACGCAAAGGATCGATGCGCACCACGGTGGCGACCGGCGCGCCGGCGGCGAGATACTCACCGACGCTCGCCTTCTTTTCCTGCACCACGCCATCGAGTGGCGCGTAAACTACCGTGTCGTCCAACTGCTGCTTTGCGAGCGACAATTCAGATCGTCTCTGCGCTAGTACGCCCTGGCGATTGCGAATTTCTTCGAGCGCGTCCTGATATCGGCTCAAGGCAACTTTATAATCCGAGTCAACCGTATCGAATTCCGCGCGCGGCGTGATTCCCTGCTCGACCAGTCGCTGCGCCCGATCTCGCTTCGACTTGGCATCATCAAGCACGGCTTTGGCGGAGCGAACGGTTCCGGTGTCTTCCGCGCTGACGCGATCGTCCGGGCCGTCCGGAGTCAGCCCGAGGCGCACGCGCGCCTGGGCCAGCGCGGCCTGAGCCTGCTGCACGCGCAGCTTGTAGTCCTGCTGCTCAAGCTGAGCGATCACCTGCCCTTTGCGTACGACGCTGCCAAAATCAACATTGATCGTTTGCAGCCGGCCGGGCACTTTCATACCGACGGTTGTCTGATCATAAGCCGTCAGGTTTCCGTTCACAGTGACCGTCTCGCCGATCGGTATTTCGGCGACTTTGACTGTCTTGACTTGTCGCGCCGGCGATTTACCGTCAGTATTCGCAGTCTTTCCGGACGCGGGATAGTCACTCTTGCAGGCCGTCACGGCAAAGAGCGCGAGCCCC
>CBFHBI010000550.1:0-3157 GCA_965653755.1 uncultured Blastocatellia bacterium | reverse complement strand
AGCATCTGTCGTTTTTCCGGATTACCAGCAGTCGCGAAAATTTCGGCGCCGGCCCAATGCGCAACTTGCACGCCCGCCATCCCGACTCCGCCCGCAGCCGCATGAATCAACACGCGCTCGCCACGATTCAGCCGGCCCATCGTGATGAGCGAGTAATACGCGGTCAGGAAGGCCACCGGAATGGTGGCTGCTTCTTCTGAGCTGAGAAGGGCGGGCTTCTTAAGCGTCAACCAGTGTGGCGCGGTGACGTACGGAGCGAACGAGTTCCTGGCCAGCGCGATGACTTCGTCGCCGACCTTGAAATCGCCCACGCTTTCTCCGGCTGCGGTAACTGTTCCGGCGCACTCCAAACCGAAGCCGCCGGGCGCGACGGGAAACAGGCCAAGGGCCATCAAGACTTCTTTGAAGTTTAGACTGGCGGCGGCAACTTCGATCTCCAACTCGCCCGCCCGCGGCGCCTGACGCGCTACCGGCCGATATCGCAGCGTGTCCAGGTTGCCGGGTGAGGCGACCTGCAGATGGAAGGTCTGCCCCCCGGTCGCGGCGGATTTCTTTTCAGTCTTCTTTTCAGTTTTCTTCTCAGCCTGCCGCGCTACATCGATCTTCCGCAACATGTACTCTTTGATTTCGATGAGCTCATGACCGTGCTCGTCGAGAATCGAAACGTCAATCTTGAGAGTTCCGGTATCGGCCTTGTGACCCTCAGCGAATCGGGCGTAGCTGTACACCTTGCTCGCCATGGGGCCGTTGACCCGGATGCTCTTGTAACCGAAAGGCAAATAAGGACTGCGCTCCATCGCCCGCGCGCTGAGGAAGCCGGTGGCGCAATCGAGCATCGCCGGATGTAGCTTGTAAGTCTTCACGTCGTCAACAAACGCTTCGGGTAATTCGATCAGCGCCAGACCCTGGTCTGGTCCAAACCTGGTATGTCTCAGCGTGTTCCAACGCGGACCGAACTCCATGAAGCCATGTTCGCTGACGTCCTCTTTGAATCGATCTTCATTTCCATTCGCCGTGACGCCGGGCTCATCGCAGCGCGCCTCGATCTCATCGATCGACATTGTCTGCGGCGCTGGTGCCTGGACCAGGCCCAACCTGCCGCGCGCGTGTTCCTGCCATTTGCCATGACCGTTTTCCGCCCGGCTGCGCACCGAGAATTCAGTGCCGTCACCCTGCTGCTTAAGGATCGTGTGCACCTCTTTGACTTCGTCTCCCGAGATCATCAAAGGGCTCAGGAACAGCACGTCGCGAATTTCGACCGCGCCGCTGCCGGTATGATTTTCAAACGCGGCCCGGGCCATCTCGAGGTACGCCGTGCCCGGAAGCGTCGGCGATCCAGTGACTTTGTGATCGCTCAGCACCCAATGATCGGCCGCGCTGAACTGGGTAACATAAGTCATCTCGACAGCGTCACCGTTAATGCAGTGATCGAATAGCGGGTGGGCGACTTCCTTGAACTGCGACGCAGTCTTCTCGACTGAGGGCGCTGCGCCACCCTGACGTCTCATCGCCTCCGCGGCCATGCCGACGTCACGCCACGCATCCCAATTTATACTCACGGTAAAGTTGCCGTTCTCAGAGTTCCGCCGACACGCGTAGGCGTCGAGGAAAGCATTTGCCGCGCAGTAATCGACCTGGCCAAAGCCGCCGACGACCGAGGTGAGCGACGAACAGAGAATGAAAAAATCCAGCGGCAAGTCACGGAAGATTTCATCGAGCACTAGTGTGCCCTTTATTTTTGGAGCGAAGATTGACTCGACCATCTCGGGAGTCTTGAGTTGAATTATTCCGCCTGCGGGTACACCCGCCGCGTGCACGATCCCGTTGATTTGTCCGAAGCGCTCGGTCGCATGGTCAATCGCAGTTCGCATTTGATCGCGATCGGAAACGTCTGCGGACACGACCATTACGTCCGCGCCTAGACTTTCGAGTTCCTGTATTTTTTTGATTTTGCCGGAGACGACATCCTCGGCCGGATGTTGATTGAGCCAGCTTGCCCATTCCGCCGGCGGCGGCAATGAAGAACGCCCCGTCAAAATCAGTTTGGCCGGCACGGTTCGGGCGAGATGTTCGGCGAGAGTCAGGCCAACTCCGCCGAGGCCGCCCGTGATGAGATATACGCCTTGCGCGCGCAGACGCGCGTTCGCGCCGGTGGCAGAGTTCAAACGCAACGCTTCGTACGTCTGCACCCAGCGATGATTCCCGCGGTAAGCAACAATTTGATCTGTCGAGCTGTGTGCCAACTCTGATTGCAGTTGCGCCGCGTGCTCGGCTTCATAACCCGCAAGGTCGATGCTGCGACAAGTAATGTTCGGATATTCCTGCTGAATAACCTTGACCGGTCCGAGCAGCGTCGCCTTTTCAGGCTGCAACTCCTCTGCTCCGCTGACGTCCTGAACGTTGTTTGAGACGACGGTCAGCCGCACTGGCTCCGACGCACTTTGGCGACCGAAGGCTTGCGCGAGAAAGAGCAGACTGTAAAATCCACGGTCCTGAATCGAATCCGTGTCGTCATCTTTTGCAGCCGATGTGCCGTCGGTGACGTTCCACAGGTGAACAATATTTTGCGGCGCCTTGCCGAGCGCACGAAGTTCGGCGAGCAAGCGATCGTAGTCTTCGTTGCACGCGGGATTCAGCGCGAAGCCGTCGTCGTCAGTTTTGGCAAACGCCTCCGCGCTGCGCACAGTGATGACTTCGCAGCCCGGCTGGGCCAATTTCTCCGCGAGCCGCGCACTCAAGCCGCCGTCTTCGGCAAATATCAAGGTACAACCCGAAGTTGTCGCGGCGTCCTGTGCGCTGAGCGGCGCGCGTTTCCATGACGGCGTGTAGAACCAACTAGCGAGATCGAGTTGGCGACGCGCTTGGGCCGCGTCCGACGCGGCCGATCGCCCGGTCAGACCAATCGTTTCGTCCTGATTCAAGCTCAGCCAATAGCGCTTGCGCTCGAACGGATACGTGGGCAAGGACACACGCCGGCGGCGCTTGCCGGCATAAAACTTTTCCCAATCCAGTTTGAAACCCGACAGCCATAGCTTGCCGACAGCCGTGAGGAGGAATTCGGCGTCCGATGATTGATCGTCGGGATGACGCATCGAAGTCAGTATCACTTGTCGCGCTGCCCGCTCGGCTTGTCGCTTGGCTAAAGTGCTCAACGTTC
>CBFHBI010000549.1:0-3167 GCA_965653755.1 uncultured Blastocatellia bacterium | reverse complement strand
GAAAGGCCGCGCCTTCTGTGACCGAACAAACGACACGACTCGTTTTGCACAGCCACATCGAGGCGGTTGCTGATGCTGCTGCCGCCGTGACGGGGTTTGTCCGCGACTGCGGCGCGCCCGACGATGCGGCCTTCGGGATCGAAATGGCCGTGCGCGAGGCAGTGACCAATGCGATGGTTCACGGCAACCAGGAGGACGAAGGCAAGTCAGTCGAGGTCGTGTTCAACTGTCACGGCAACGAACTGGAAATCGAAGTCAGAGATCAGGGTGAAGGGTTCGATCTGGCGAGCGTGCCGGATCCGACCGATCCCGCGAACCTCATGAAGACTTCCGGCCGCGGCATCTTTCTGATGCGAACGTTTATGGATGACGTGCGATACGTTCATCGGCCCGAAGGCGGCACCGCCGTGCGCATGTCGAAGAAATTTTAGATTTGTGATTTCAGATTTTTGATTAAGGCGCCGGGCGCGAAAATCGGCAATCAAAAATCGGCAATCAAAAATCGAAAATACGATTAGGAGAATCTTTTTATGGCAGAGCTAAACATCCGCGAGCGACAAGCCGGCGACGTAACTGTGCTCGATATGGATGGCCGCATTACGATCGGCGAGGGCAGCGTAGCGCTACGCAGCGCAATTCGTCGCTTGTTGGAAGAGGGCAAGAAGAAAATTTTGCTGAATCTGGCGGGCGTCGGCTACATCGATTCGAGCGGCATCGGCGAACTCGTGTCCAGCTACACAGCCATCAATAAAGAAGGTGGGCAATTGAAGCTACTGAGTCTGACCCAAAAGCTTCAGGACCTTTTGACGATTACCAAATTGTTGACGGTGTTCGACGCGTACGATACGGAAGCCGAAGCTTTGAGTGCTTTCAAATAGTGCGAACGAATTTCAACTGCTGAGCGTTAACTATTGCGCAAATGGATCGGGAGGATCTCACTAAATGGCTCAATTGAATATTAATCAGCGCCAGGCCGGCGACGTTGCGATTTTGGATCTCGACGGCGAAATTCGTATCGGCGACAGCGCGACGGCCCTGCGCGGCGCAATTCGCGAATTGGTGGCGGCGGGAAATAAGAAGATCCTGCTGAATCTCAAAGGCGTGCGTTACATCGATTCGAGCGGCATCGGCGAATTGATTGCGAACTACACGACCGTCGGTCGCGGTGAAGGACAACTCAAGCTGCTCAACCTGACTGAGAAGGTGCAGGACCTGCTCGTGATCACCAAACTGCTTACGGTGTTCGATGTTTATGACAACGAACCTGAGGCATTGAGCAGTTTTAAGTAGGTTCGATCGCGACTTTGCATATCAGACGATGGCCCAGCGGTTTCGCTGGGCCATTTTGCTTATGGCCTCGCGATAGCGGGGCAGTAGCCCGACCGTTAGGGAGGGCGTTTTGGCGTGCGGTCAGGACGCCCTCCCTAACGGTCGGGCTACTGCCCCGCTTGTGTTAGACTCTGCGACTTCTAAACATGAGTTCCCGCAAGTTCGACAACACTGCCGGCGATGCTATTGGCGCCGCGGTCCGCGAGATCGAAGCAAAGACAAATGCTGAGATTGTCATCGCTGTGCGCGGCCGCTCGGGAACCTATCGCCATGCCGATTATCTATGCGGTGCGATCGTCGCATTTGCGGGCCTGCTGTTCGTCCTCTTCTCGCCGTTTGAATTTCACACGTATTGGATTCCGTTCGATGTGATCGCGCTCTTCGTCGTGGGCGTCTTCGTGTCTACGCGCGGCGATTGGATTCGCCGCTTGCTGACAACCAATAAGTCCCGCGCCAAGGCCGCGCGCGCCGGCGCAGCGGCAATGTTCTATGAGGCCGGCATCGCCAACACGTCGGCTGAAAATGGGTTGTTGATTTATCTGTCGTTGCTGGAACGCAGGATGGAAATCATCGCCGATCGCGGCGTGCTCAAAGCCGTGCCGGCGCTCAAATGGAACCACGCAGTGTTCGAGTTGAAGCGCATTGCCGGCAATCCTGATCCTGACAAACTGATCGCGGGAATGCGCGAACTGGGCGAGTTGCTGGCCGAGCACATGCCCGCTACCGGTGAAAATCCCAACGAATTGGCCGATGGTCCATCTATAGAATTGAGATGAAGCGTATTCGACTGTCGATTGCAAGCAGCAGAATCACGACGCGTTTGATCGTCACGAGCGCGGCGTTGCTCGCAATCGTCTTGTTGGCTACCGATGCGTTCGCCCGCGTAGGCGGCGGGCAATCCTACGGTGGCGGCAGTCACGGCGGCGGCGGTGGTGGCGGCGCAGGCGCGCTCATCTACCTGCTCATCCGATTTCTGCTTTGGCTGACGATTGAACATCCATTGATTGGAATTCCGGTGGACATCTTTGTGATCGCCGTGGTGATTTACTGGTTCGTCAAGCCAACGCCAAAGTCGGTCAACGTCTCGTCCATTTCGGTCCAGGCGCCGGACGCTGTGGCGACGGCCGCACAACAGCAGCAGGGCGTCCAGCGCGCGTTTAATCAACTGCGCCGCTTCGATCCTAATTTTTCAGAAATTATTTTCATCGATTTCTGCTACGCGCTCTACGGCCGTGCGCACGAAGCGCGTGGGCGCGGCGCCAAAGCGCTCGATGAGCTGTCGCCGTATATCGGCGACACCGCGCGCGCTGCACTGCTGCAACTAAACACGGCCAATCTCAAATCGGTTGAAGGGATCATCGTCGGCGCGATGAACGTCGCCGAGGTGCGCGGCGTCGAGACCGAGATCGTTTGGATCACGATCGAGTTCGAAACGAATTACACAGAAGTCATCGACGGTCAGCAGATGAGTTATTACGTGCGCGAGCGCTGGCGTCTGGAACGCAAGCGCGACGTGCTTTCGCCGGCGCCTGAACAGGCCACCGCCTTGCATTGTCCGCGTTGCGGCGCGCCGCTGCAAAAGGACACGAACGGAGCTTGCGCGTTCTGCGGCACGAAGATTCAAAGCGGCGAGTTTCAGTGGTTCGTCAACGACATCAAGACTTTGAGCCGGGAGGCGCGTGGACCGCTGTTAACCGAGAACGTGCCCGAGGTCGGAACGAATTATCCGACCATCACTCAGCCGAATTTTCCGGCCGTCCGCGCGGCGTTCGAACAAAATAATCCGCAGTTTTCCTGGGGAGATTTTGAGGCGCGCGCGGCGATGATCTTCAATCAAC
>CBFHBI010000548.1:0-3175 GCA_965653755.1 uncultured Blastocatellia bacterium | reverse complement strand
CTAACCTTAGAAGCCTGGAGTTTACGATTATTCACACTGAAAAAAATGCGTCCGATCAGTTCTACGTTTCGAAGTAATTTCCAAATCCATTGATGATGAGGGTCGATAAGGTAACGATCGTGGATTACAAGCCAAAGGCTAAACCGAATCCGGTGATGACAGTGTCGTTAGAAGGCGTGGGGTTTAGTTCCAGCGTCCAAATCGCCGCAGGCGATTCAGCAGACATCGGGGTTTCGCGTTCGGTATCGCCTACAACTATGGTTTTCTCCCTGACCCTAAAACCAACAGCCGGCAATTTCATTGTCGTAAACCTCGCGGACTTAAACGATCCTGATCACCCGATTCCCGTCGTAATCAACCGTCCGGCGGCGCCTGCAGAACCAGCTTCATCAAAAGAAGGCGACAAAACGAAAAAGAAGAAGAAAGGTGCCAGGAAAGTGGCGAAGCAGTAGATCGTTCCGCCCTGAATTCAGTTGAGAGCGGCTTGCCCTGACTCGTCATGCACCGTCGGCGCATCCGCATGCGGGACGAAGCAGGTGCGGCACCTTGCTTCGTACATGCCGGCGCCGCCGACGGCGACGCGTTCTTGTGATTCGAAGGTGCGTTGGGTGTAGTTCGCGGGCTGGCCGCACTTCATGCAGATGGCGTGCGTCTTGGTGATGTATTCGGCCACCGCCAGCAGCTGCGGCATGGGCTCCCAGGGTTTGCCGGTGTAGTCCTGATCTAATCCGGCGATGATCACGCGTACACCCTTCTCGGCGAGCTCGTTCGCGACTCCGATCAAATCGTTATCAAAGAATTGACCTTCGTCGATGCCGACAACTTCCGTGTCCGCTTCAACCTTGGCGCGAATTTCTGCGGCCGTGTGGACATTCGATGATTCATGCCGCATCTCAGAATGCGAGACAATGTGATCGTTCGAGAAGCGCGCGTCGATTTCCGGTTTGAAGACCTGGACTTTCTGCCGCGCGATCTTTGCGCGCCGCAGACGCCGAATCAGTTCTTCCGATTTGCCCGAGAACATCGACCCGGCGATCACTTCAATCCAACCCGCCTGCGCCGCGGTTGGATGCTCGCGCCGCGCGGGCACTTCATTTTCGTCTGGTTCAATACTGCGAATCATTCTGGCTTGCGTGCTCATAAATTTGAGAGGTTAGAGATTAGAGGTCAGAGATCAGAGACGTTGAGCTTCAAATGCACTAAACTTCTAGCCTCTCACCTCTGACCTCTCTTCAAAAGACGTGGCAGTCTAAATCAAACGAACGATTTCCCAAAGTGCGCTATCGGTTTTTTTCATCGACCGCTCGTAAGCTGTCGAGGATTAAGTTTGTATTACTCGCCGCCTCGATCGTCACCGGAAATCCTTCATTCGATCGCTGGAAGTCGAATGAGCCCGTAGTGATCTCAATAATTTGTCGAAACGCCTCGTGTGCGGTTTGTTTGCCGCTTTCGGCGCCGACAATTTGGCCATCGTTGAAGAACACGCGTCCACTTTGCGTTTCATTCGTCAAAGCGAGCAGGCCGGTGAGACGCGAATTTTCAATCGCTTGAACCGCATCGAACATGCTGATTAGCGACAAGTCGCCGGCGAAAGAAACCTTTGGCGCCGGGCGCGGGGGCGGTGGTTTCGAGCCGGGCGGCGCCGTCACTTCGGGATGCCGCGCGCGGCGGATTGCTTCCAATCCCGTCACGATCGAGATTCGGTTGTCGAGCTGTTTCGCCTCCAGCAAACGATCGTGCGCAGTATCAAAATCGTCGCGTTCGATGTAGAGACTGGCAAGCGTCAGGCAATGGCGCGCGGCTTCCTGTGGCTGCTTATGCGACGTAGCGATCTCGCGCATCCGTTCGCGCAAACGAATAGAGCGCGGGCTGCTTTCCAGCGCGGTTTTCAAACGCTTCAGTGCGCGATCCGGCGAGCCGTATTTAATGAACAGCTCGGCATCGAGCAGCGCGGTTTCAACTTCGCCAATTGCTTCTTTGTGATCGTCGCTCATTAATCGCGCACACGAGTTTAACATAGCCAGCCGCGCCGATTTTCAAGTGGTTGATTCAAGTGTCAACAAAGGGTTACCATCCGCCGGGCATGAAGGCGATAATCTCGATTTTGCTGATTTTCGGGTTTTCGCTTTCGATCGAAGCCGAGCAAGGCAGTTTCAACGTGCGCTACCTCGGTGGTACGATCGAAAGGTAAGACAAAGATGATTGGAGTAACCGACTGACGATTCTCTCCGATGAGATTCGGCTGGAGACGAAAAGCGGAGAGAAAATAAGTATCGATCCTAAATCAGTCACGTCGATTGCCTACGGGCGGGAAGCAACCAGGCATGTTGCTCGTTGGGTGACGTTGGGGATTCTCGTGACGCCGATGGCTTTGCTGGGTTTATTCAACGAAAACGTCCAGCACTTTGTCAGTATCGAATACGAAAATGCCGATCAAAAAAAAGCCGGAGTCTTGATACAAGCGCACAAAGATAATTACCGGAACGTGCTTGCGTTCCTCCGCGGCGCCACCGGAAAGGAAATTGAGCTGGGGGCAAAAAGTCCAAAGAATCTGAAGAAGTAAAATGACCGCCGTGATTCACCGAACCACGCCTAAACTATGGTCCTTAATGTTCTGCCTTTTCGTGGTAATGGGCGGTCGCGGTTTCATTTCGGGTCAAAGCACCGAACACACGCCACCGAACGCTATCAAGCATGCGAACAAAGCCAGCACGGTCTTGCAGCGGGCGATGGCGAACCCCAACGAACGAATCCCCAAAGCATTACTGGATAAGGCGGTCGCCGTGGCGGTTCTCCCCGACGTCAAGAAGCTCAGTCTATTATTCGACGGTGCCGGCACCGGACGCGGCGTGGTCGCTCGCCGTAGCGCGAGTGGCGAATGGGGTCCGCCGGCTTTCATTCACCTGGGTGCGATGAGCATCGGGCCGCAGATAAAATCTAATGAGTTCGATGTGATTATCCTCTTCATGAATGATCATGCGGCCGGTTGGCTGACCGATGATAAAGCCGTCTTCTTTGATCGAGCGAAAGCGCCCGTAGCGGGCCCGGTCGGCGAAATCCGCGCTGAAGATAAACAGGTCGTGCCGGTGGCGGATGTTTTCTCTTACGTGTTTGATGACAACCGACTTCAGGGAAAAGATCTTAAGAACGTTTTCAAGAATTTCGGCTTTTCCTA
>CBFHBI010000547.1:0-3181 GCA_965653755.1 uncultured Blastocatellia bacterium | reverse complement strand
CCCGAGCATCTCTCTCATCGGCACAAGGATGACGCGCATCGCCACCAGTTGGCTGGTCTAGCGTCTCACCGGATCGGCACTGTAGTTGGGCGTCGTCGGAATTGCCGGACAGATTCCATCATTTGCACTGGCGCCTTTCGCCGGCGTGCTCGTCGATCGCTGGAACCGGCATCGCCTTCTGGTGGCGACGCAGATATTCGCGCTGGTCCAATCGCTGGCGCTGGCCTTGCTCACGCTGACTGGCGTAATCAAGATTTGGCACGTGATCGCCCTGAGCGTCCTTCAGGGATTGATAAATGCGTTCGACATGCCCGCGCGCCAGGCATTTGTCGTCGAGATGGTCACCCGGCGCGAAGACCTGGCCAATGCGATCGCGCTGAATTCGTCGATGGTGAACGCTGCGCGTTTGCTTGGGCCGTCGGTCGGCGGCGTCGTGATTGCGGCCGTCGGCGAAGGCTGGTGTTTTATGGCCGATGCGATCAGTTATCTCGCCGTGATCGCGTCGCTGCTCGCCATGACGATCAATTCCCGCATGACTCGGCCGACAAAGGACGCGAACATCTTCGCGCAGCATTACGAAGGCTGGACCTATGCGGCGCGCTTCGCGCCGATCCGCGTCGTGCTGATCCTTCTGGCCATCGTTAGTCTCGTCGGCATGCCCTACACGGTCTTGATGCCGGTGTTCGCGAACGACATTCTGCACGGCGGGCCGAGCACGCTCGGCTGGTTGATGGCGGCATCGGGTGTCGGCGCGCTCGCGGGAGCCTTGTTGCTCGCCGCGCGCAAGTCAGTGCTTGGGCTCGGCAAGTACATCCCGCTGATGGCAGCAGCTTTCGGAGTTGGCCTCGTCGCATTTTCTTTCACCCGCGTTACGTGGGTGGCGCTGTTATTGATGATGGTGACGGGACTCGGCTTTATGGTCCAGATGGCCGCGAGCAATACCGTGCTGCAAACCATTGTCGATGAAGACAAGCGCGGACGCGTGATGAGCTTCTACACGAAGGCCTTCATGGGCACGGCGCCCTTCGGTAGCTTGCTCGCCGGGACTGTCGCGGAACGCATCGGCACGCCGCACACGCTGCTCTTTGGCGGGATTGGTTGTGTGCTTGGTGCAATATGGTTTGCGATGACCTTGCCCAGCCTCCGTCGCGATGTCAGACCAATCTACCAGCGCATCGGCATAATCCCCGAAGTGGCGCAGGGCATTCAGCAGACATCAGAACTCAGCATTCCGCCAGAGACGTGACGTCGTGCCGGTCAAGAACTGCCAAGCCCAAGTTGAGAATCGTCAGCCAGTTGACCTTCGCACGAGATGTTAGTCAGGATACAATTAGGGGCCGAGGCGTCAACACCATGAATATTAGGGACATCGTCAACGTTGATCCTGAGCGAATGAGCGGGACTCCCTGTTTCACCGGCACGCGCGTTCCCATCAATCATCTATTCGAGTTCATCGAAGGCGGTCAAACTCTTGATGAGTTCCTGCGACAGTTTCCCAGTGTGAGTCGCGAGCAGGCTAAGAGCGCGCTTGAGTTGTCAAAGCAGTATCTCCTTGCCAATTATGAAATTGCTGCTTGATGAATGCGTTACTTACGATCTGAAACGTGACTTGGCAACCCATCAAGTCGCCACTGTTGTAGAAGCCGGGTTTGGTGGTCTTAAGAACGGTGCATTATTGGGTGCCGCCGCGAAAATCTACGACGTTCTGATCACGGTTGACCAGAACATTCAATTTCAACAGAACATCCGCTCGTTGGACATCGCTTTTTAATTCTCAGGGGTGGCGGCATCGAGCATGCGCATTTGCAGCCATTAATCCCTCAAGTCGAAAGCGCTCCCAAAACAATCCAGCCCGGCGAGATTGTTCGGATCGAATAATCAGCCGTTAGGTTATGCTCTCCGTGGTCCGGTGCGGAACACGGTTAACCTGACGAGGCGTGAGAAGAACGGTGCTCGCCTGCTTTTTGTTTCGGCCGCTCTCTATTTACTGCTGTGCACTCTCTGCTGGCCGTATTGTCCCTTGCCGTTAGTCCCTATTGCGTCAGAATTCGCCGCGTTCATCTCGACTCTCATCTTCGGAGTTAGTGCTTGTCCCCTAAAGCAACAGACAATCTGGCGCTCCAAAAGATCGCGCCGCTCATTCAGGAGATTCGCGGTGAGCGCGTGATTCTGGATTCTGATTTGGCGCGGATCTACGGCGTGACGACAAAGCGATTGAATGAACAGGTCAAGCGTAACAAGGAACGTTTCCCTGATGACTTCGCCTTCCAAGTTACTCAAGAGGAAGCGGTCGCTTTAAGGTCGCAAATTGCGACCTTAAACACTCTTTCCATGAACCGGTCACAAATTGTGACCTCAAGTTCAAGGTCACAATCTGTGACCGGAAAGCGCGGTCAACATCGTAAGTATCTTCCTTACGCTTTCACTGAGCACGGCGCGATCATGGCCGCGAATGTTCTCAACAGTCGCGCATCACCCCCGGGTGACATGAACGGAAAATATTGTGCCCTAAAAGGGGCACCCAGAAAGGAAACCTCAATACGAAAAGGAAAGACTAAGACAGTTGCACGTAGCGCGAAGACTCGAAAGTTTGTTACTAAGAAGTACGCGAGTACTCATAAGTCAATGACTGAAGTCGAACGCGTGAAAGCAAGTAAGAAGAAATAGCTGATTCACAATCTGAACGGGCGAGGTTTCATGTGAGGCCTCGCCTTTTTCTTTCTATTCCCCGGGCGCCTGTCTCCTGACTCTCGGCCCCCTTCTTCTCCGGCCCAAATGGCCGCGAGCGCAGGCGCGCATTCGTATAGTCGCGTCAGGTTATGCTTTCCGTGATGGCGGTCACGGTTAACTTAGACGAGGCGTGAGAAAACCGGTGCGCGCCTGCTTTTGTTTTGCAATTGAATTTCTCACGCCAACTGAGGCAATATCCACCCGTCTCATCACGACCGCAAAGAACGCGGAGTTCCCTTGAAGCCCGAAGAACGCGCTAGACAGAAGATCGATTCGCTCCTCGAAGCTTCTGGCTGGATTGTGCAAAGTCGGAGCAACCTAAATCTAGGTTCAGGGTTGGGAATCGCTTTGCGTGAACTACCTTCCCCAACTGGCCCTGCTGATTACTGGCTCTTCGTGACTCGAAGACTGGTCGGTGCAGTAGAAGCAAAGCCAGAGGGCTACACGCTGA
>CBFHBI010000546.1:0-3183 GCA_965653755.1 uncultured Blastocatellia bacterium | reverse complement strand
TTCCCGGCGCGGGCGATTTAACGCCGCAGGAACTGCAAGGTATTTCCCAGAAGTCATGCAGCGTGCTGCAAAACCTTGGTCCGCAGATTCAATGGGTGCAGAGTTATGTCACCGACGACAAAGTCTATTGCATCTACATCGCGCCCAGCGAAGACATGATTCGCGCGCACGCGCAACAGGGTGGGTTTCCGGCTAATAAGATTTCAGAAATAAAAACTGTAATTGACCCCACGACTGCGGAATAGAGAAAAACTGGGAGAATTTATGGCTACTGAAGTGGTAATGCCGCAGATGGGCGAATCCATCGCGGAAGGAACGATAACGAAATGGTTGAAGCAGGTCGGCGATCACGTCGAGCGTGACGAGCCGCTGTTCGAAATTTCAACCGATAAAGTCGATGCCGAGATTCCCTCGCCCGCCGCGGGCACGCTGACTGATATTAAATTCAAAGAAGGCGACACCGTCGAAGTTAATACAGTCGTGGCAGTGCTCGACGGCGCGGACGCGCAACCGGCAGCAGAAACGGCGGCGCCAAAAGAGCAAGAGACGCCCGCGCCGACGTCCCAACCTGAAGCTCCCGTCGCCCAAGCGACGCCTGCCGAACCTGCGCCAGTAGCAGAGCAACCAAAACCACCGGCGCCAACCGTCGCCCCACCAGCGCCTGCGGCTCCACCGCCAGCAGCTGCATCGCACAAGACTGAAGTTAAGCCGCTGCATCGCAAAACCGATGCTTCCGCTGCCGGCGCGCCGACGTCGCAGGGCAACGGCGCCGCCACCGCGGAAGAACTACGCCGCAGCAAGTCGAGTCCGCTGGTGCGCAAGATTGCGGAAGAGCATGGCATCGATATCAAGCAGCTCGAAGGCACCGGCATGAGCGGGCGCGTGACCAAGAACGACATTCTCAGCTACATCGAAGCGGGCAGCGTGCCACAGCGCGCGGACACGCCTGCAACTGCGCCTGCTGCGTCGAAAGCTGCGCCGCAGGTTTTCGAACCGGCGCCGGCCGTAAAACCCGCCACGGGCGATCGTGTCGAGCAAATGAGCGTCATGCGCAAGAAGATCGCCGAGCACATGGTTCTCTCGCGGCGCACGTCGGCGCACGTCACGACAGTCTATGAGATCGATATGAGCAAGGTCGCGAAGCTGCGCAATGAGAACCGGGCGGCATTCGAAGAACGAACCGGCACGAAGCTCACGTACATGCCGTTCATCTTCAAAGCTGTTACTGATGCGATTCGGAAATTTCCCGTCTTTAATTCACAAGTCAGCGGCGATCAGATCATTTACAAACGCGATATCAATCTGGGAATGGCGGTTGCGCTTGATTGGGGTTTGATCGTGCCGGTGATCAAGCGTGCGGACGATCTCTCGATCTCGGGATTGGCACGCGCTGCAAACGATCTCGCCGATCGCGCGCGCACGAAGCAGTTGAAACCTGATGAAGTCGCGGGCGGCACTTTCACTATCACCAATCCTGGAGTTTTTGGCGGATTATTTGGCACGCCGATTATCAATCAGCCGCAGGTTGCAAGTCTCGGCGTCGGCAAGATTGAAAAACGAACGAAGGTGTTGACTTCTGCGGACGGTGAAGACTATGTGGCGATCCGCAGCATGGCTTATTTCGCTTTGAGTTTCGATCATCGCATCATCGATGGCGCCGATGCGGAACGGTTTTTGGCTTATATCAAAGAGAGACTCGAGTCGGGCCAGTTCGCGATCTGATCGCGTCAGAAGCCCGACCGTGAGGGAGGGCAACTACCGAAGCGAGTGGTTCTCGTCGAGTTTAAGGGACCGCATGAACAGTAGCCCTCCCTCACGGTCGGGCTTGAGACACTCCTTTTCTTGCGATCCCGTAGCTAACAACGAGTGAATCCCTAGTAACTGACGCTAATTCGCGTTTTCGCAGATTAACCTCTTGACACTTCTTCGCCCTCCTATACTATTCGTCAGGTTAAGTTGATGAGCGCCAGCCTTGAGGCTCATTCAACCCGACGTTCCGTAAACGTTCTGCGCTTCTGGCAGACAACGTGAATCAAGAGTTCATCGTCTGAACTCAAAATTCGCCGACGCGATCAAGGCTGCGCGCCCGGCAACTAAAACATAAGGAGTGAATTTATGACAACGCGAATTCTTAGATCGATGGCGCTCGCTTTTGGGCTGGCGCTGGCCCTTTCCCCATTAGCTTTCGGACAACCTTCGACCCAAAACACAAGCGCGCCGACTAATGCGTCAAGTGCCCGCAGCATAGCCAGCGGCGAAATGGCGAAGATCAAAGGCGTGGTCGTCAAACGCGACCCGGACACTTTCGTGGTCCGCGACCTCAACGGGGTCGATACCGTGGTGAGATTGACCGATCACACCTCAGTGAAGAGCAAAGGCGGATTCCTGCGCGGTGGCACGAATTATGGCCAGACCAACATTCTGCGCGGTTTGAATCTGGAAGTTGAAGGCCGCGGCGGATCGAACGGCGAATTGAACGCCGACACCATTCGTTTCAATGATACTGACATGCGCACCGCGAGGGCCGTGGAATCGCGTTCCGCGCCATTGGAAGAGCGAGCCACGCAAACGGAAGGTCGTTTGAGCGAAGTCGAGCAGAATGCGCAGAAGCTTTCGGGCCAGTTGGATGAACTCGCGGCAGTTTCGAATGCGGCGCGCGGCGGCGCGAAGGCGGCGCAGGAAACTGCGGATGCAGCAGTCGCCGGTGTCAACGCGACCAACGATCGCATCTCGGCGCTCGATGATTATGTGCCGCAGGATTCGATCGCGGTGAACTTCCGCCTCGGCAGCTCAATTCTGAGTGCCGACGCGAAAAGCAAACTGGACGCGATCGCGACGAAGGCGATGAATGCGAAAGGCTATGTGCTCGAGGTTACCGGCTATGCCGATTCAACCGGCAACACCGAACGCAATCGCGTTCTGAGTCAACGCCGCGCCGACGCGGTCATCCGTTACATGGTCGAGAGCCATCAAATTCCGCTGCGCCGCATTGTGACGCCGTACGGTTTTGGTGAATCGAACCCGATCGCCGACAACAAAACGCGCGAAGGCCGGGCTGAGAATCGACGCGTCGAAGTGAAGGTCCTGGTCAACAAAGGCCTGACGCAACCGGCGCCGACGATCAATCCAGGTTCCGGCAGCGGACAGTAACGTAACGCAAACTGTTAGTTTGCGTAACTCGCA
>CBFHBI010000545.1:0-3185 GCA_965653755.1 uncultured Blastocatellia bacterium | reverse complement strand
GTCCACCTTTTAGCTGCTGGTAGATACCATCAATCTTCGCCTTTGCGGCCGCGTCACCCTTTGCATCATCAGTAATACCCTGCGCGGAGTTATCCGCGGGATCGACAATGATGACAGCTAAGCCAACGCCGCGAGCATTAACAAACTGCTCTTTGTTCGCGGAGTAGTAGTCCTCGACTTCGCGATCGCTAATCGTAATCTTGCCCGAATATTTGTCCTGAAGTTTTTGGACGGCGAGGTCTTTTCGCGCCTCGTCTCGCACTGCTTCCATAGACATATTCTGGTCTTTGAGTTGGCGTGCGAATTCCTCGTCGGTCATGCCGTTGTCTTGTTTTTGCTTATTAATTACAGTGCTGATCTCATCTTCAGAGGGCATCAGCTTTTCCTGTTCGGCGCGCTGGACCAGAACCTCGCGCTGAATCAGTTTGTCGAGTACAGTCATACGGGCCTGCGCCAAATCACGCGGCGACATCTGGGACTCTTTGCCCTGCGCCTGCTGATGAATAATCCGCTCGACTTCGGACATCATGATTTTCTTGCCGTTGACGGTGGCTGCCACGGTGTTATCGGGGGTTTCAGCGCTCGAGCCGCAGCCGGCCATGACCAGGGCGCCGAATACCAGCACCGCCAGGGCTACCAAGCTCTGTTGTTTTCTATTCACTTTCGTTTCTACTCCTTACAGTTACTAAAAGTCGTTCGTTCAGGGGGAGGCGAGATTAGGACTCGCTGCTTGACCCGCCGTGAAATCGTTTGTTATAAATTTCGTTTCAATTGATCGCGGCGATCCACACTGTGGCGTCGTTAGGCCAACAGGAGAGATCAGTCATCATGGCAAAACGTTGTGAAGTTTGCGGCAAAGGCCCACAGTTTGGCAATAATGTCTCGCACGCCAATAATCGGACCCCGCGTGTTTTCAATCCCAACCTGCAATCGATTCGCGTAAAAACGCCGAACGGCCCTGCCAAGCGGATGAAAGTTTGCACCAGTTGCATCAAGGCCGGCAAAGTCGCCAAGGCTGCCTGACGCCGATCACGCCAAAACCGCAATCGCCTCTCTCTCGACTTTCGCATCGCGCGGCAGCCGCGCGGCTTGTACCGTCGCGCGCGCCGGCGGATTCTGCGCGAAGTACTTGCCATAGACTTCGTTCATCGCGGTGAAATCGTTCATGTCCGCGAGAAACACCGTCGTCTTCACAACTTGTTCCAATCCAACCCCAGCCGCCGCGAATACCGCCGCTAGATTCTTTAAAACCTGTTCAGTTTGCTCGGCAATGCCGCCGGGCACGAACTCTTTCGTTTTCGGGTCGGTCGGAATCTGCCCCGAAGCGAAAATCATGTTGCCGGCGCGAACAGCCTGTGAATAAGGCCCGATCGCCTGAGGCGCGTCCTGAGTTGCAATGATTTCTTTCATGGGCTGCACAGTCAGCAAAGCGACGAGCTGAACAAAAGGTGTACTTTAACAGAAGAATCCATAAAATGAGAAACTCGGAAATGGCATGGCATCGGCAATAGCGCCGCCGCGGTTTTCATTCACACCTTGCTTCAGCAAGATGTGAATAGCCGCGTGGTATCTTGGAACGGTTTCAACCGTTTCTCGGAAGCCGCTAAAGCGGCTAAGCAATAGCTATTGTGCTCCAAGACACCTCGCTGAAGCGAGGTGCCAATGAAAGGACTTCAAATGAAGCGCACAGTCGTATTGAGTCTTCTCTTAATCGTCTCAGGTCTTTCGATTACCGCAATCGCCTTGGCCCAATGGAAGCCAACCGTCTCGGAAGACGATCGGATGAAAGGAAGTTATCGCTTTGAGCGCAACGGCTGGATTTATGTCCACCTCGAAGGGTCACCGGATCAGATTGGTTATCAGCACGGAAAGCTTCTAGCCAAAGAGATCGAAGACCTGCTGCGCGTCACCAAACCATTCCTGCAGCATGAGACCAAACGCGACTGGAATTTCTATCGCAAGGCTTCGCAAGACATTCTGTGGCCGAAGATCGATCCCGAGTATCAGCGCGAACTCGATGGCATAGTCAAAGGCGCCAGTGACGGAGGTGTCAGACTCGATCGATGGGACATCGTCGCGCTGAACGCGCTTGAGGAGCTGCCTTATTACTACCTGCCATGGCTCGACAAACAGCAGGGACGGATTCCCACGACGCATGCGCCCGGCAACTGCAGCGCGATCGTCGCCACCGGCAGTTACACCAGAGATCACCACGTCGTCATGGGCCACAACACTTGGACGAATTACATGATCGGATCGCGTTGGAACATAGTCTTCGATATTAAACCGCGCAGCGGCAATCGAATCCTGATGGATGGACTGCCGGGCGTAATTGCCAGCAATGACGACTTCGGCATCAACTCGGCGGGCATCATGATTACTGAAACGACCATCACCGGCTTCACTCTTTTCGATCCCGCGGGCAAGCCGGAGTTCTATCGCGCGCGCAATGCGATGCAGTACGCCACCTCGATCGACGATTATGTCCGCATCATGCTCGACGGCAACAACGGCGGTTACGCAAACGATTGGCTGCTCGGCGACAATAAGACCGGCGAAATCGCGCTGTTTGAATTGGGCCTGAAAGAACACAGCGTGCGCCGCACCAAAGACGGCTATTACGTCGGCTCGAATTTCCCGGTGGATCAAAAGCTGGCGACGATCGAAACCAATTTTGATTTCAGCAACCGTGGCGGCTCGCCCCTGGCGCGCAAAGCCCGCTGGGAAAAACTGGTGGAAAAATCGAAGGGCGAAATCACGGTCGAGACGGTCAAAGCGATGGAAGGCGACACTTACGATTCGTTTGAGAACAAGGAAGGCCCGAATGAACGCAGCCTCTGCGGCACAGTAGAGCGTTCAGCCCGTGGGATTCCCGAATGGGATTGGGGCAAATTTTATCCCGGCGGCACGGTGCAAGCGAAAGCCGTTGATGGCCAGATGGCTTCGAAGATGCAGATGTGGGCAGCGATGGGTCATCCATGCGGCTATGGTTTTGTGGCCGCAAATTTTCTGAAAGCCCACCCGGAATACGAATGGGCAAAAGAGATCTTGCGCGACATGCCTTCGCAACCATGGACCACCTTCACCAGCGACATGCGGCGCGAACAGAAAAAGACCGCGCGGCGGAGATGCGCCGAGCGGCGAATCACAGGAGGTATCGAGCGTTACCGAGTGCTGCTATTCGT
>CBFHBI010000544.1:0-3186 GCA_965653755.1 uncultured Blastocatellia bacterium | reverse complement strand
CGCATGGCATGCTTTCATGTCCCCAGAATGACTGCACCCACATCAGGTGCGCAACTGCGCCTTGGTTAGACCCCGGTCTGGAGGGAGGGCTCAATCGATGAAGTTTATAAACAAGACGACTGGCATCATCCTGTTTGCGTTGATAGCCGCGGTTTCGTCATCGGCGCAGACAGCCACCGGTGAAGTCAACGGCACGGTCAGTGATCCCAACGGTGCGGCCGTTCCTGGCGCGGTGGTGACCCTGATCGATCAGGCCACCAAGGTGCGAGCAGATGCGACTTCCAATCAGAGTGGCTATTTCACCTTCGTAAGTTTGAAACCCGCTACCTATACCCTGATGGTTGAGGCGAAGGGTTTCAAGAAATCTTTGACTAATCCATTTGTCCTCGGTGTCAGCGAGGCGCTAACGAAGAACATCTCGCTGTCGCTGGGAGAAATGTCCGAAGTGGTCGAGGTCAGTGCCGGCACGGAACTGGTCCAATCGTCTTCGTCCGAACTCGGCACAGTTATCAACGAGCGGACGGTGGAAGATTTGCCGCTCAACGGCCGGAACTTCACGCAATTGCTCACGCTGACGCCGGGCGTCACGCCGGTTTCGACCTCGCAGAACAAGAGCATCGGCGGCGTTGAAGGTAACGTCGGCATTCCTGGTTCCGGCTTTGTCGATCCTTCGTTCCACGGCATGCAGAATCGTTCGAAGCTTTATTTCTTCGATGGCATCATCAACACGAATGTGCGTGGGCCAACCTACATCGTGATTCCCAACGTCGATGCGGTCCAGGAGTTCAAAGTCGTCGGACAAGACGCGAAGGCCGAGTTTGGCGGCGCGATGGGCGGCGTCATGAATATGGTCTCGACATCGGGCGGCAACACCTTTCACGGGACCGGATTTGAATACGTACGCAACGATTGGTTTGACGCGCGCAATAGCTTCGACGTTTGCACGACAGCGCGCTGTGGCACCTCCACTGGCGTTCCGAAGAAACCTCTGCCGTTTCGCCAGAACCAATTCGGCGCCGTAGTCAGTGGACCGATAATTAAGAACAAAACATTTTTTGAGTTTAGTTACGATGGTTGGCGCTACAGCCAGCCGGGGCTCGCTTTGTCTTACGTGCCGACGGCTGCTGAGATCAACGGCGACTTTACCAACACGCCGTTCCGCCAACAGATTTTCAATCCCTACTCGACGCGGCAAGTTGGCACCAGCTTCGTCCGCGATCCGTTCCGTTGCGATACGGCTGGGAATCCTTTGCCGGTGAACGCATCCAAGCAACAGGATCAAACAATAGGTACCACCTGTTTCAAGATTCCGCAGGCGCTCATCTTTGCGCCGATGCAGAATTTCTTTAAGACGTATTCGCCGGCGCCAAACTTTAGCGGTGATGCGCAGAACAACTTTGCCCAAAGCCGTCCGACGACCAACGATGCGAATGGTTTTCAGTTCAGGATCGATCATCGCTTTCGTGAAGCGGACAACATGTTCTTCCGTTTCACGCAGCAGACGGTCACCGTGTTCAATCCAATCGGCGACGCCGGATCCACTGCCGGCAGTGGCAAGGGCAGAAACTACGGCGGCGGTTGGACGCATACATTCAATGCACGGTTGATTCTCGACGTGCGCGCGGGTTACGCCGGTCGGCCGGGAGTTGATTCGAGCCAACAGAATCAGCATCAAGCCGGAATTGATCCACTGAAGCAGAATGGCTTTGTGGACGTTGATAAATACAACGGCTTGCTGGTGACGCTGGCGAATTGGAACGCCGGTGGCAGCGGCAACTTCGGTATTCGTGGTCCAGCGCTGCGCGAGAACCCAAACTGGAGCGTCGCGCCGGGCATCACCTGGATCAGAGGGAACCACAACATGAAGATGGGCGCGTGGTACATCGAAGCCAAGCGCATCCAACTAAACACTTTTCAAACCTACACGTTTGCCAATGGACAGACGGGCAATCCAACTTCCAGCTCAACGGGATTGTCACTGGCTTCGGCCTTGCTCGGTTTTCCAAACAGTTTCACCGCACAACTTCCGGTGTTGCATGGCGGCGCAGTCCAATTCAAATACGCTTCGTGGGCCGGGTATGCGCAGGATGAGTGGAAGGTGAGTCGCAACGTCGTGCTCACGCTCGGGGTGCGCTACGACTACCTTACGCAACCGAAGACTCTGGATGGACGCCTGTGGAACAACTTCGACATCCAGAACAAACGTTGGATCATTGGCGCAGCCGTGATGCCGCCGAAGTGCAGCGTGACCAACGCCGCGCCGTGCATTCCCGATTCGTTCTTTAACGATCCGCATTTCAACAATGTCGTGCTTGCCGGGAAACCGTTCTTTGCACCGGCGCCGGTGCACGACAATTTTGGACCGCGGGTCGGCATCGCCTGGTCCTTGAATTCAAAGAGCGTCATCCGCGCGGGCTACGGGCTCTATTTCGATCCGCTGCCGGCGCGCAGTCAGTATGCGCAGAATGATCTGGAAGCAGCAGTGTGGCCCGACGCCACCGCCTTTGCCAGCCCGACGGGCTCGAACGCGCCGGTGAGCTTCACTAACGGAACGGCTTTCAACATCATTCAATTTCAATCGCAGGGTTTTGCGAAGCCTTTGCCGGTGAATACGCCCTGGGGCGTCGGCAGCTTTGACGACGATCCGAATTACAAAGATCCTTACTCGCACCAATGGCACGTCGAGTATCAACGCGAACTCAGCACGTCAGACATGATCTCGGGTGCTTACGTCGGTAGCGTCAGCCGGCGTTTGCCTTATTCCGGCTTGGCGAACTCGGCAAGTCAGACATTGATAAATCCGTGCGCCTCGAGCGACACGACCTGTCGCGCAAACTTCGCGGCACAGGTTGATGCATTTCGATTGATGCCCTGGGTCGGCGCTGGCGTCAATTACACTCTGTCGACAGGACGCGCGAACTACAAAGCGCTGGAAACAAAATTCCAGCGGCGATTCACGCGCGGCTTCAGCACCCTGGTGGCTTACACGTGGGGCAAATCCAGAGATACAGGCAGTGGTTATTTCAATGTCGAGAATGGACCAGGCGGTGCTGCAACGATTCAGAATTACTGGGATCAAAAAACCGCCTGGGGGACTTCTTCCTACGACATTACTCACTTTGTTTCCTGGGCGACGCTTTACGAGCTGCTCACGCTGCGTCCGGCGTTTGGCGAGACGGACCGCAA
>CBFHBI010000543.1:0-3187 GCA_965653755.1 uncultured Blastocatellia bacterium | reverse complement strand
TGTATCCGAGCAGGAACTGCGGCGCGAATGTCAGATTGAATCCGATGAATACGACCAGCGCCGAGAAGCGACCCCAGCCTTCCGGATACATTCGTCCGCTGATCTTGGGCCACCAGTAATGCAAGCCGCCGAGGTAGGCGAGCAACGTGCCGCCGACCATAATGTAATGAAAGTGCGCCACGATGAAATAGGTGTCGCTCAAGTGCACATCTGTTCCCAGCGAAGCGAGAAATAGTCCCGTCATACCGCCGATGGTGAATAGACCAATAAAACCGAGCCCGTAAAGCATCGGCGTGTCGTATGAGATCGATCCCTTGAAAAGCGTCGCGGTCCAGTTGAAAGTCTTAATCGCCGAAGGAATCGCGACCGCAAAACTCAAGAATGAAAAGATCATGCCCGCGTAAACCGATTGGCTGGCGACGAACAGGTGATGACCCCAGACGAGAAAACCGAGGACGGCGATGGCCAGACTCGAATAGGCGACGAACTTGTAGCCGAAAATATTCTTGCGCGAAAAGTTCGCAATCAGCTCGCTGACCACGCCCATCGCTGGTAAGACCATGATGTAAACGGCTGGATGCGAATAGAACCAGAATAGGTGCTGGAACAGGACCGGATCGCCGCCGGCTGCTGGATCGAAAATGCCGACGTGAGCGATGCGTTCAAATGCGACCAGCAGGATCGTAATGGCGACGACCGGGGTGCCGAGGATCATGATCAGCGCGGTGGCGTAGTGCGACCAGACAAACAGCGGCAGCCGATACCAGGTCATGCCCGGCGCGCGCATCGTGTGAATCGTGACGATGAAATTCAGGCCCGTGAGAATCGACGAGAAGCCGTTGATGAAGATGCCGACGCCGGTGGCAATCACGTATGAATTTGAAAACGTCGTGCTGTAGGGAACGTAAAAGGTCCAGCCGGTATCGACGCCGCCGGCCAGCAGCGCATAAATCGTGATCACGCCGCCGGCCATGTAGATGTACCAGCTCAAAAGGTTAATGCGCGGGAAGGCGAGGTCCTTCGCGCCAATCATCATGGGAATTAGAAAGTTTCCCAGCGTCGCCGGAATTGCGGGAATCAAAAAGAAGAAGACCATCACGATGCCATGTTGTGTGAAGGTCTTGTTGTAGGTGCTCGACTGCATCAGGTCGCCGTGCGGCGTGAGCAGTTCGAGGCGACTCGCCATCGCGTAAAGGCTGCCGAAGAAAAAGAAGAAGCTGACCGCGCCGAGATAAAGGAGCGCGATGCGCTTGTGATCCTTCGTCAACAGCCACGACTTCAAGCCGTACTCAGCGTTGAGATAATTCGTGCGCGGCGGTTTTGGTATTTCAAATTCTTCCATTGCAAATAAAACTTTCGCTTTGCGGCTTTGCCGCACTCCAGTGCGGTAAGGCTTGCCTTACCGCCGGGTTATTTCAAAACCAATCGCCTCGAATCCGAGGCATAGCCTCAGGTATAAAACAAAGCGCTGGTTCGGTAAGCCCGAGGCTTACCGCACTGGGCTGCGGCAAAGCCGCGCTCGTTTTCTGAAATCCCATCAACATCATTTTCGGTTTGACGAACCCTGTGGACTCGCTTTCGGCGTTGCGCTGGGCTTGGCCGACGGCGGCGGTGGTTTCTCCGTCGCTGTTTCAGGCTTCGCGGTTGACAACGACTTAACGTATGCGACCAACTGCAACAACTGCTCTTCGCTAATCTGTCCCTGGAACGAAGGCATGATCGGCCCAAAGCCAGTGACAATTTTCGCCTGCGGATTCAGAATCGATTCGCGAACGTAACCTTCATCCGCCACCACCGACTGCCCATTATTCAAAACGACTTTGCTGCCGAAAACGCCCATTAACGCCGGGCCGCGTCCGCCTTCGGCATTCGCGCCGTGACACGAAACGCAGCCGAGCGATTCAAACAGTCCGCGTCCCGCCGCGGCCGGTGAAGCGGCGGCGTTCCCGCTCAACCAATTTTCGTATTCCGTCGGCTCCATCACCTCGATGTAGCCGCGCATGCCCGAATGGTTCATGCCGCAGTATTCGGCACAGAAAAAGTTGTAGCGGCCGGGCTTGGTCGCATTGAACCATTCGGTTGTGTACTTGCCCGGCACCACGTCAACCTTCACCCGAAAGGCGGGAATGAAAACATCGTGAATGACGTCTTCGGTCGTCATGATTAATTTCACGCGTTGGCCGACAGGCACGTGCAGTTCGTTGATTTCGCGCTGGCCGGTCGCGTGCTGGAACTTCCACATCCACTGTTTGCCCACGACATAAACTTCGAGCGCGTTTTGCGCGGGCCGGTACTGGACGAAGTAAACCTTCGCGCCCCAAACGAAGATCGTCATGGCGATCAGCAGAGGGATCACTGACCAAAGCGTTTCGAGCTTGGTCGAGCCTTCGATCGGCCGCGGAATCTCCGACGGGTTGCGCCGCCGATAACGAATCACGAAATAGATGACGACGGCGTAAATCAGCAGCGTGAAAAATGCCGTCACGCCGCAGAGATAAAGATAGAGCGCGTCAACTTCGCCCGACATCGTCGAGGCACTGTCCGGAAATGGAAACCACGTTGGCATTTAATAAATTGTCAGAAGCCCGACCGTCAGGGAGGGCTCCTCACGCAATGAGAATCTACGAAATCTGCAAAAATCCTTGATCGACCAAGCGCATCCGGCCCTCCCTCACGGTCGGGCTTCTGACAAAACCATTCGTTTACGACTGACGCTTCTCAACAAGAGCAACAGACCAACAATCAAAATTATCGTGATGATTCCCGCGAGCCTCATCACGTTCATGATCGCGACGCCGTATTTCCCCGTCGATGGATCGTAGTGATAGCAGTACAGCATCAGCGCATCGACCGGCGTGCCGATCTTGTTCTCCGACGCTTCAACCAATCCCAGCCGCAAGTCCTTCGGCGGATAATCGATGCCGTAAAAATAGCGAGCGAGTTTTCCCTCCGGCGTCGCGATCATAATGCCGCTCGCATGCGCAATCTGTTTCGTCTGTTCGTCCCACGTGTAACGAAATCCAACCGCATCCGCCAGCCTTCGCACATTCGCATCGTCGCCAGTCAGGAACTGTCAACCGGCGGCGCCGCTCGGACGATGATAGCCGGCGCTGTAGGTCTGCTTGTTCGCTGCGGCAATCTGTGGCGTGTCGTGCGGGTCGATACTGACGGTGATGACTTCGAAATC